>JBJXDW010000008.1:0-96313 GCA_046154445.1 Fimbriimonadaceae bacterium
AAGTCAATCCCCGGCAAACCAACGATCGACCTCCTCGCCGAAATCCTCCCCGAATCGCTCAAAGCACTCAAGTTTGATAAAACCATGCGCTGGGGACTCCAAAAAGCCCGCTTCGTCCGCCCAATTCGTTGGATTCTCGCTAATCTCGACAATCTACTCATCAACTTCAATCTGTTCGATGTTCAATCTGGACTTAACTCACGCGGTCACCGGTTCATGGCGCCTCAAGAGTTCACTCCAACCTCTTGGGACAATCACCTCACTCTCCTCCGAGAACATTTTGTTGAACCCGACCCATCCGAACGCCGGAAACGCATAGTTAGCGGAGCCAAGTCCATCTCATCGGGCATCCCCGATCTCCCAGAGGCTTTGGTAAACGAAAATGTTCACCTCAACGAATGGCCAATCGCTCACGAAGGAACATTCGCCGAAGAGTTTCTCAGCCTTCCCGACCCCGTACTCGTCACTGCAATGGCGAAGCACGAACGATTCTTCCCCGTTCGCGACAAAACCGGAAAAATCCTCAACAAATTTATTTCAATCCGCAATAACGGCACCGAAGCCAGCGTCAAAGCCGGAAACGAATGGGTTCTCAACGCTCGATTTAACGACGCCCGATTCTTTTACAACGAAGATCAAAAGCGCACTCTTGCCGAATTCCTTTCCGACACCGAGCAAATGTTGTTCCAAGACCAATTGGGAACTGTCCGGCAACGTGCCGACCGACTTGCAAGCCTCACAGTTGAAGTCAATAAAGCCCTCGGTGGCACAAACGACGATGATGCCCGCAACACCGGCCTCTACGCAAAAGCTGACCTAAGCACCGGGCTCGTTAGCGAGCTCAGCAGCCTCCAAGGCGTCGTCGGGGGCGAATATGCCCTTCGAGAAGGGTTCAGCCCCGCTGTCGCCCAGGCAATCGGAGCGCAATACTCCCTCCCCGAAGAGTTGACCGAGCAAAACCGTCTGGGGGTCGCACTGCTCATCGCAGACCAACTTGACAAACTCGCCGGATTCCTCGGAACCGGCCTCGTCCCCAAAGGATCAAGCGACCCGTTCGGTATCCGCCGGGCTGCAGGTCTCGCTATTCAGGCAACTTGGACAAGTGCGAAAAACCTTGATTTCCAATCGCTGATCGAAGCCGCCACTACCGAATACCAAAAGCAAGGCGTCGAACTCGATCTCAAAAAAGCCCAAGAATCACTTGCCGAACTGTTCCGCGGAAGATATGAGTCACTTCTCTCCGAAGTCGATCATGATGTCCATGATGCCGCCGCGCTGTCAGGAGAGTGGTCAGAACTTTCAGCACCTAAAGACTACCTCTCACGAACCAATCAATTAACAGAGTTCAAAAAGACACCGGAAACAATCCAAACTTACACTCGACCTCTCAATATCCTCGCTGCCGCCCGGGCAAAGGCGCCAATTGATCAGATTCAAATCGACCCGGCTCAATTAACACCCGAGGGCCAAGCTCTCCACTCAGCTGTCATAAACAAGCATGATCTAAAAGAACCAATCCACAATTTCTTCGAGTCAACAATGATCAACGACGAAGACCCCACAATCAAAGCCAGGAACTTAACTCTCCTCCAAATGGTGGAAGCTGAACTTCTCAAAGTAGGCGACTTTACCAAACTCGTGATAGAAGGCTAATCCAGCGGATACTTCTTCACGATTTTCAAAACGTCGCGGAATTCGTCCGTCCCTGCTTCACCGAGCCATTCATAAACCACGCTCTCGGTGTGACAAACCCAAGCCCCTGCGTCACGCAGACGTTTGACCGCAAGCTTGGTCGCCTCAGTTGACCGACTCGTAATCGCATCCATCGCCAAAAAAACTTCAACCCCCATTGCGAGCAGATCAAGCGCTGTCTGGCAAACGCAAATATGAGTTTCGCACCCCACCAAAACGATCTGCCGCGCTCCCGAGTCGCGCACCATTTGCAAAAAATCTTGGTTCCCACAGCACGAAAAACTCATTTTCGCCAGAGCTGGCCCTTCAATCATCCCATCGAGTTCTTCTTCCGTCCCACCCATCCGCTCGGGGTATTGCACTGTTGCTACAATCGGAACCTGCAATCGATTCGCGCACTCAACCAAAAACTTGACTCGACCCAGTGTTTTTTCATAGTCAAGGCATCCTTCCATAAATTTGGGTTGAACATCAACCACCACAACAAACGATTCTTCCGCAAGCAACCGCATGATCGTCAATTCGAAGGTGCGATCTCTCCTGCGCAATCGCCAAAACCTACTCGGAAGCCTTCGCCCTGAGCAAATGCCCGCATTGTCACCACGTCACCATCTTCCAAAAATGTCCTCGTCTGACCAGATGGTAAAGCTATCGGTTTCGAGCCACGCCAAGTCAACTCCAACATCGAACCAAAGCTTCCTTCGCCCGGCCCACTAATTGTTCCACTGGCATAAAGATCACCAAACTCGATCGGCGTCCCATTGCTGGTTTGATGTGCAACTTGCTGATTCATCGACCAATAAAGATGTTTCATATTGCTTTCACAAATCCGCTCACCATTGAGCCAAACCTCAAGCGCAATATCAAAATGCTGTTTCCCTTGACGCCGCAAGTGAGGCAAAACTTCCGGATCTTGCTCCATTCCTTCAATTCGGAACGGTTCCAAAGCATCCATCGTCACGAGCCACGGTGAAATCGAAGTTCCAAAAGACTTGCTCAAAAACGGACCAAGTGGTTGATATTCCCAACGTTGGATGTCTCTCGCACTCCAGTCATTCACAATTACAATACCAAGAATATGCTCATCTGCCGATTTGCAAGTAATTCGCTTACCCATCTCGTTCCCCTCTGCGATGTAAAAACCCATCTCGAGTTCAAAATCCATCTCTTTGGTTGGACCAAAGCTCGGCATCTCGTCGTTTGGCCCCTTTGTTTGGCCCTTCGGACGGATAATTTTTGTTCCACTCGCCACAACACTCGAAGAACGACCGTTATAGCCAATTGGCAAATGCCGATAGTTCGGCAACAGGGGCGGTTGATCAGGCCGGAACATCTTTCCAACATTGCTGGCGTGTTCAATTCCCGAATAAAAATCAACAAATGAAGTCGGTGGAATCGGAACCGACAACTCCAAATCCGCCCTATTCAAAATCGCTTTCTTGCGCAATTTATCGTTGTCCCTCAATTCTGAAGAATTATCAATCAAAAGGTCAAATAGTCGCTTGCGCAAAGCCGATAACGACTCTTTATCTAATCCCAAAAACCCATCAAGCCAAGGAAACTCTTCATCGTCAATCAAACCTGCTTCCATCAAAACGGGCAGATCAAGGGCAAAATCACCAATCGCACAAACCAGCCCTTCACCGCGATTCTTGTGCACGGCAACTGCAAACGGTATATTTTGTATTGGAAAATCACTATCGGCATCAACAGCAATCCAGCTTCGCGCTGAAGAGGGAACAACAAACGGTTTCATGCTCACCAGTATCCCAGTTTTTTGAGTCCAGCCACCGGCTCCCCAACACTACAACTACCAAAGCCACCAAACCAATCGCCAAACAAAGCAATATCTTGCTCAATGAGAGAATGACTAAGGCACGAGATTTCATCCTCACCAACTTTAATCACGGATCCATCTTCAAGCGACAAAACCGCCTCAATTTCTGAAGTCGATAAGTCTGCGCCCAAGGCAAACGCACTCGCTAAACAAACATTCATGAATCCGTGGCGATGCACACCCAAATTGCTATCCAAGTGCCGCAACGGATCATGCAGTCCCGCCGTCATCTTAAACGGAATCTCAATGCTCACCGCCGTATGGATGAAGTGCGCTAAGTCTGGCACAGAGGGGAACTTATCAGCTGTCACACCGCCACACCGCGCCTTTGCCCCAAGGTTCGGGTTCACCGCCGCCATATCGTGCATGCAGTCTTCCATCGTCGAATTCCAAGCAAATTCAACATAAACATCTTCAACCAGATTCCCAACTCCGCTTCGGTCAAGCGTCTTCAAAACTCGCCGAATACTGCCCTCATCATGGTGATGAATCGGAATTTCATACGCACCAAATTCCAAATTGGCGCATCCTTCCATCCGCTGCATATCCCGCTCTATGCTCGCCAGAGCCTTGTCGGGCTGGTCAATCATGTTTCCAATCACCGAAACAGGAATCGCCTCCATGCCCTTTCGGCGCACTAAAGCGTCCAACTCCGCAAGCTTGTTACTGGTGCAAATAAACAGGTCAACCATCCAAGCTCGGTCTTCTGTCAAGCTCGAATATTCGGCCAAAGCATCATCCAAACTCAGCTGTGCGGGCGGAAACAATCCCGCATAATCGATCACACCATCGAGTAACTGTCCTAGCAGTGACTTCACACTGGGGAGTTTATCCCGAGAACGTCCCATTTTTTGGTAATCTTTTTGCACTCTGTTGCGCCACGATGCTGTGTCGTCCCTCGTGGAAGAGAAAGGAACCCCTATGCGTGTACTCATTGCGGACGACGATCCAATCATTCGTTTAGACCTCAGGCAAATGCTCGAATCAATCGGATACGAAGTAATTGCTGAAGCTGAAGACGGCCAAATTGCCGTTAATCTGGCAACATCAGAAAAGCCCGATGTCTGCCTTCTTGACGTAAAAATGCCAAATATGGACGGTATTGATGCCGCCAACCACCTTGCCGAAAACGGCATCGCCCCCGTTGTTTTGCTCACCGCTTATAGCGACTCTGAACTTATTGAGCGCGCAAAACAAGCTGGCGTATTTGGATATTTGGTCAAACCTTTCAAGCCGAGCGACCTCAGTCCCGCTATCGAAGTTGCCCGGAGCCGGTTTGAATCAAACCAACTTCTCAACAAAGAAGTAAGTGATCTTACAGAGCGCCTCGAAGCCCGACGGGCCATAGAAAAAGCCAAAGGTCTGCTCATGCGGGATCAAAATGTCGACGAAGCCGAAGCCTATCGTCGGATTCAAACTCAATCAATGAACGCCCGCAAGTCAATGAAAGAAGTCGCCGACGCAATAATCCTCGCCAGCGACGTATAAATCTTCTTAAAGCTCGTCATCCCGGACTTTATTCGGGATCCTCTCAATCACAACCCCTAATGTCATTCCTGAGGGGCCTGTCCTCGCGAAGGCGGGAAGCAGGAATCTCGCCACACGCTTTTAATTATCGAGCCCAAAAACGACCAAATCCCTCACAAAAAATTCAGCCAAACTAGAGACCTGGAACATGACCGAGCTCGAGTTACTCAAAAAATCTGCATCAACCTGCACAAATTGCCCCCTCCACGAACGGCGAACCAACGTCGTATTCGGTGAAGGCAACCCAGAAAGCCCCCTCGTGCTCGTTGGAGAGGGACCCGGCGACCAAGAAGACAAAACTGGACGACCATTTGTTGGCCGCTCTGGTCAAATGCTCGATCAAGCCCTTGCCGATAACGGCCTCGACCGCACCAAAGTCTATATCTGCAACACTGTCAAATGCCGCGCCGCCGAATGGAGCACAGGCAAACCCCAAAACCGGCCCCCAACTCCAGAAGAAACCGAAACCTGTCGCAAATGGCTCATCCCCCAGCTTGCTATCATCAAACCGTGGGTAATCCTCACGATCGGCGCGCCAAGCGCAAAAAATCTCATCAAAAAGGATTTCAAAATCACGAAAGAACGCGGAATCTATTTCCCCTGCGACTACGCTAAAACCGCCATCGCAACCCTCCACCCCAGCTACATCCTCCGTCAACAAAACATTTCCGGCGACGGCGGTTATAGCCTTCTCGTCGCCGACATCAAAAAAGCGTGGGAAACCGCGAACCAGTTGCGAGAAAAGAACACCTATTGAGCGTAGGAATCACCTGATGCCTACAAAAGCCCTTGTCTGGCTCCGCCGCGACCTCCGACTCAGTGACCACACGGCCCTCGAACTGGCCACCCGCACCCATGATCAGGTCTACCTGGCGTTCGTTTACGACACAAACATTCTCAACGAACTCACAAACAAACAAGATCGTCGCGTTCAATTCATTCAAGAATCCATCCAAGAAATCGCCGACAGAACCCAAGCACTCATCACCCTCTACGGCGATCCAACCACGCTCATTCCGCAACTCGCCACCGATCTACAAGTCGACACCGTCATCGCCGCCCACGACGACGACCCCTATGCGATTAAGCGCGATCAGTTTGTAAAATCTCGATTGAAGGCAAACTTTCAAACCGTGCTCGACCACCTCATCAAAGAGAAACAAGAAGTGATGAAGGACGACGGTGCTCCCTACAGGGTCTTCACACCTTATTCTAAAACATGGCGAAAAACCGTCCATGCAGCCGACATCGCACCTCGAACCCCTGACCTCTCAAAGCTCACTCAACCAGAAAGCCTAAAAGTGGGCAAACTCGGCAACCACACCCTAGAAGAAATGGGCTTCAACAATGCCGGCCCGCTCTACTTCACACCTGGAGAAACCGCCGCACGTGTTCAACTCCAAGAATTCATCCCCAAAATCAACAGCTACGCACAAAACCGCAATGATCCTTCAAAAAAGGGCACGAGCGGCCTCAGTGTCCACCTCCGATTCGGCACCATCAGTGTCCGCGAATGTTTTCGCCAAGCTCAATCTCACGTAAACGCAACAAAATGGGAAACCGAACTCATCTGGCGTGAGTTCTATCACATGCTCCTCGCTAATTTCCCCGAACTCGGTCAAGGCAAAACATTCCAACCTCAATACAACGAGTTAGCCTGGCCCGGAAACCCCGATCACTTCGAAGCATGGAAGTCTGGCCAAACCGGATATCCCCTTATCGACGCCGCAATGCGATGCTTTGCTGCAACAGGCTGGATGCACAACCGACTCCGAATGGTCGTCGCCATGTTCCTCACCAAAGATCTGCTTCTTGATTGGCGGCTCGGCGAAAAGTACTTCGCCGAAAATCTCCTCGACTTTGAACTTGCCAGCAATAACGGCGGCTGGCAATGGTCAGCCAGCACGGGAGCCGACGCTCAACCTTATTTTCGGATATTCAATCCCTATTTACAAAGCGTCAAATTCGACCCCGAAGGCACATTTATTCGGGAGTGGGTGCCAGAAGTTGCCCACCTTGATAATAAATTCATCCACTGGCCCTTTAACCAAGATGGATCTCAGACTTTGGAAACGCCTACTGACTATCCGTCACCAATCGTCTTCCACCAAACCCAAAAGCAAATCGCAGTCAGCCTATTCAAATCCTAAACTAACCGTGGTTTCGATGCTCGCCCACCTGCAACAGACACTTCTCGCAGGCTGTTTTCGCAACGATGGGTCAAGAATCCGGAAATATTGCGGTTGGCTACGATCCAGTTCTCTAAGGCCCACTGCGAGATGGCTCGTCATTTCCTGAATCTGTTGAAGCCGGATATTTAGCGTATGGGAATCAACGCCTTCGGAGGTGTCCAAGATCATCAAAGTGATGGCCTCATGGATGTGACGCACATCATTCAAAACGCCGCTACCATAATTGGCCGAATTTGTCGCGATATCAAAGGTCTCCATAACGTTAATTAAATTGTTCCTTAAATAGTATGAAAACAAGGATTAAATGTTGTGCAATTGATAGCATGATGTGAGCCGCTCAAATATTGCACCCTCCACCGCAACTATTAATCTATTTGGTTCAGAACATGGCAATTGGTACATAGGGAACTGATCTTGTTTGGCTCATGAATGCGTTCTTCTGAATTCAAAGTGCGATAGGAACCTATCAAGTTTTCTAGTTGCACGACTGCGCCTGAAATGCATCCCAACCGGCCCTCAAGTGAATCAAGCTGTGTACCAATTTTGATATCCATCAGCAATAAGTGCGATTGCTCATAAACACTAAGTGCCATATGGTGCACCGTTGCACTGAGTGGGGAGGGAGCCTTTCCCTGATTTAAATCATTGATTGCCATAACGTTATTGTAGTTTATTATTTTGTAAAGAGAGCTTCGAATGTTGCTCATTTCATCGCATGGGTCATAATGGGAAAGAAATGGATCGTGGGTCGATTTGGTACCAATTCTCTGCCTGGTTTTGCCGCAACCTTGTCTTTTGGCCACTCGGTGGCATTACCGTCAAAGGAATCGAGAACGTCCCCGAAAAGGCACCTCTCCTTGTCGCTCCTGTTCATCTAAGCCATTTCGATCCACCTCTCGTTGGCTCAACATCCCCTCGCCATCTGCGATTCATGGCGAAAAAGGAACTCTTCAAATTCCCCCTCGGACCCCTCATTCTCAGCCTGGGTGCATTTCCCGTTAGTCGAGGAGAAGGTGATAGCGCCGCTGTCCGACGGACTCTAGTCGAACTCGCCGACGGACAAGCTGTGTTAGTGTTTCCTGAGGGCACAAGAGGCGACGGCGTAACTCTTGGCAAAATTCAACTCGGGCTTGCAATGATTGCCAAAAAAAGCGGGGCGCACATCATTCCCGTTGGACTCAACGGCGTCCAAAAAATGCTTCCTAAAGGTCAGTCAGTGCCAAATCGAGCCAAGCTCACCGTTGTCTTTGGCAAACCTTTTACATATGAAGAAGTTGCTATCCATGAAAGTGAGCGGGCAAACCGGGAAGCTTTTGTAAATGAACTCCAAACTCGCCTTATCGCCGCTTGCCACGATGCGGGCCTACCCATAAAGCCTCCCGACTAAAAACGCTTCGAAAATCCAAAGCCCACCGTTGGCGAGCCGCCAAGGAATAAATATTTCAACGAGGCGCCTTCAAACGGCGTCAACTCAACTCCCGCCCCGATTCGATTCCCGTCGTGCTCACCAATCAACCGAATCTTCTCTGAAAATGGGAACGCAGCATTGAAGAAGAAACTGCCTCCATGGCGCGACCACCCACCAAGCGTGAAGATCGTCGGCTCATTTTGATTCAGGTCACCCACATTGCCAAAGTAAAATGTGATCGCGGCATAAATCGCCCTTTCTTCTCGAGTCTGATCTGTAATATCAAGCACCCCGAGACTAATCCCTGGCGCCAAATCTGTAATGGGCGAAATATAGTTATAGGAAAAATTCAATCCAGGTGTGATCCGGCTTGAATCAAAACTCTCGCCATAAAATTCAAGTTCAATGGAATCCGTCAGGCCGTATCCAAACCACCCAAAAACCGTGTCCCGACTGGGTTGTGAAAGAAATTCAAGTTTTGCCGCGTTGTGAGGCAATTTTTTACCCATTGGTGTCGAGATCAATCGATCCCCAAATCCCAAACTTGTTAACCCAACCCCCACCCAAATCAACCCGCAAACCGTGATCAAACGCATCGCGCCAATTTACCCCTTCTCGCCTCGGTCCACCAACCGGTTAAGTGTCGCTTCCATAATTTCCTTTGTCTGTGCCGACACCGTATATACCAATGCCTCACGATAGACGCGCTGGGCGTCATGATAGATACTATTTGCCGCGCCCGAACTCGAAGCGACCCCCGCATGAGCGCAACGCGCCGCCAAATCAATCGCCCACGCTCGTGCCCAGAGCCGTTCAGCAACATCCGGGTCATTCGCCAAAATCCGCTCTCGACACCGACTTAGTTCATCATCAAGCGCAATCCAAGCGTTCTGAATAAATTCTGCCTTTCTCGACTCATGAGATTTCCAAACAATATCCAGCCCCGCCCGCGCACATCCCAATGCAAACCATGCCTGCAGTGTCACGTTGATCATATCGTTGTTCGCTAGCCAACCCGCCGGCTTCACAAATGCAGTTTGTGAGTCAGTCAAAAACCAATTGGTTAAAGTTGCCGACATCGTCCTGGGCGATTCCATCGCTGCGAGCCGCATTGGGCCTTCAAACACAACCGACCCACCATCACGCTCCGAGTCGATAAAGGGCACAACTCCAAAAACTGATTCTCCGCTCGGCAGTGCCGCCCCAATCAAAAATTCTTGATAGTAGCGATGACCCGTAACCCAAGGAACAACTCCATCCAACCGATATCCTCCGTCAACGCGACTCGCTTTCAGAATCGGATCACCTGGCCGCCGTAACTGACTAAAACCGATTCCTACCATCAGTTCATCCGCCATCCGGGGCAAATACGCCGACTTCAACTCCTCCGAACCCCACTTCGATATCATGCTGACCGCACTCTGATGCTGAGTCTGCAAAAATGCCAAGGATCCACTCCGCCGCGCTACAGACTCCTGGAATAACCGGAACGAAGTTTCATCAAGTTCTGGCCCGCCAAATTCCATTGGCCTCCTCAATGCCATCAATTTGCGTTCACGCAAGCCCTGCAAGGCTTGGCCAAGTGCCTCCTCGTTTCCATCAATCAGATTTGCATTCGGGGCGACCTCAGAGTCCATAAACTCCTCAGCAACCCGCAAAATGTCTGTTACCGAATCCATCCTCTTTCAAATACTCCTTTTGGATCTAGAACATTTTTCAAGTTCGCCCTAAATCGTTCTCCAATCTCATCGCGAACACCAACTCGCTGTCCGTTGGGGCCAATTGCCCAACCAAGTGGTGGAATGTCTAATCTCCTTTCCGACCAAATCCACTCTCCATTCGGAGAGCGAACTCCCTCTTCACCTGGAAAACTCTTAGGAACGCGAGAAATCCAACTTCCATCTCCCATAACTGGCAAGCCATCGGCGATTGGCATCATCCGAACGGGATACAACCTCAATGCCAATTCAAGTATGACCCCCAGTTCGCCTCGTGACCCGACGAGCATCCGGTGCATATCAAAGCCCGCCACACTTTTCACAACATTCGCGCCGGACTCAATAACCTCTCCCGAGCCCGTCATAAACTTCACCCCCATAACCCAATCACGCACTGAGCCCGCCCCATAATGCGGCAAACCCAACCCAACCAATCCCCCAACCGTCTTCCCGGCATAGCCAAGCCACCCTCGATTTCTCAAAATTGGCAAACAAAGCCCGTCCTTAGCTGTCATATCAAATAGTTCATCAAGCAACATTCCCGACCCAACGCGAATAACCAGATCATCCGGTCGATAATCAACCACTTGGTCAAATCGATCCAATGTCACCGGCTCCACGTTCGAAGGAGGCAACCAAGTAGAAGATGACCCCGTTCCTTGAACCCGAAAAACTCCCCCGTCTTGAAGACGATCCTTCAAGTCAGTCAGCGAAAAAGTCTTCATGTCGCCGTCCCCCGCCACCGCATTTTGTGTTCAATGCATCCCTTTGCATTCGGGATCACTTTACAAGGATTGCATCCTTTTCCCGATTCAAAAACCTCCCGCATTCGGCCATGAATCGTCAGCGATTCCGCAGAAAACATCCGGGTCAGCAAATCAACTTTCTCGACCCCAACTCCATGTTCGCCCGTCACCGAACCCCCAAATTCCAGGCACTTCTCAATGATCTGTTCGCCGGCCCGTACCACGGCATCAACCGCACCTTCCTTCCGCTCATCAAAGTAAAAAATCGGATGCAAATTCCCATCTCCCGCATGAAAGATATTCGCCACTCCTAAGCCCTCTCGTGCCGCCACCTCATAAACAAACGTGAGCATCTCCGGCAACCGACTTGGAGGAATCACCCCATCGTGAGTCACGACCGTCGGCGCAAGCCTTCCAAGGGCTCCAACTCCTTTCTTCCGCGCGGTCCAAAGCCTTTGCCGCTCAATTGAGTTTTGAGCGACGCGCATTTCAATCGCCCCGTGTGTTCGGCCAATCTCGATCAACTGATTCAAATCCCCATGCGCTTCGCCAACTGCCCCGTCAGTTTCAACTAAGAGCATCGCTGCCGTGCCCGTAGGATATTCAAGTTCAAAAGACTGCGCTACCGCCGACAATACAAAATGATCCATCATCTCCAGTGCCGCTGGCATCACCCCACTCCGAACCATCGAACCAACACAACAGGAGGCATCCTCAATCGACGAAAAACAGATGGTCGCGGTGGCAACCTCCGCAGGATTGGGTGTCAATCGCACCCAAGCTTCTGTAACCAGCCCAACCGTCCCCTCGCTTCCTACGACCAAACTAAGCAAATCTTCATCACCGCCGAACGGGCCTCCCAAAGTCACAACTTCGCCCGACGCACATACCATCTTCACTCCCAAAATGTGTTGCGCCGTTACACCATATTTCAAAGTATGTGGCCCACCTGAATTCATCGCAATGTTTCCCCCTAACGTCGAAACACTCTGGCTGCTCGGGTCAGGAGCAAAATGGAAACCATATGGTTCTACATACTTAGTCAATTTCAAATTCGCTATCCCCGCCTGAGCCAATAACCATTCATCCATAATCGAATAATCCAAAACTGAAGTCAATTTTTTTGTACTAACTACAACCCCACCCAATGCGGGCATCGCCCCGCCACTTAATCCCGTCCCCGCCCCGCGCGGTGTAAACGGAATGCCTTCTGACGAGCACCAAGCAATAACCCGCGACACATCTTCTGTAGATCGAGGCAAAACAACCGCTGTCGGTGGATAACTCTCTACCGTATAAGAATCCGAACTATAGACCCGCCTCACTGCATCCCCGGTCAAAACTGAATCACGACCAATCAACTCACTTAGGCTGTTTTCCAATTGAGAAGAATCGTCCACCACGGCCCCCATTGTATCCGAGTAACATCAAGCCAGTGTTCATCTCGTTCGAGGGCCCCGAAGGGGCCGGAAAATCAACCCTGATCTCCAAACTCTCCGATCAACTCCAGGCAAGCGGACGTGACGTCCTGACGACTCGAGAACCGGGTGCCGGTGAATTCGGAAAGGCGATCCGCAAACTCCTTCTCGAGGGCGATACCATCCCCCCGCTGAGCGAACTCTTCCTATTCCTCGCCGACCGAGCGAACCATGTCGAAAACGTTATCCAGCCGGCCCTGGATCAAGGCAACATCGTTCTTTGCGACCGGCACGCTGATTCCACAATCGTCTACCAAGGATACGCCCGCGGACTAAATCTTCAATTTCTCCGCGAAGCCAACCTTCAAGCAACAAAAGGACTACGCCCCGATCTCATCCTTCTCTTAGACCTTGATCCTCAAATCGGACTCTCTCGGCAAACAAAACAAGATCGTCTCGACCTAGAATCACTCGATTTTCACCAAAAGGTTAGGGCGGGATTTCTTGAAGAAGCAAAACGAGAACCGGCCCGTTGGCACAAAATAAATGCCGCCCAGAGTTCGGAAGAAGTCTTCCTAAACGCCTGGACGGCAATTTCTGCGAAACTAAACCCTTAGGGGAAGATTCCGCGCATCACAGTTGCTTCTGCAACCCGCTTGACACCGATAATCATCGCCGCTGTCCGCATGTCGGTCTCGTATTGTCGCATCGTGTGTGCAACCGCACCATAGGAGTGAATCATGATCTTTGAAAGGCGATCATTGACTTGATCCTCTTCCCAGAAGAAGTTTTGCAAATCTTGAACCCATTCGAAGTAAGAACAAACAACACCACCAGCATTTGCTAGAATGTCGGGCACAACCAAGATGCCTTTGTCGTGAAGGATCTTATCTGCCTCAAGTGTCGTCGGACCATTCGCTCCTTCAACAACAATTTTCGCCTTTACCGCGTCGGCGTTCTTTTCCGTGATCTGTGCCTGAATAGCTGCCGGAATCAAAATGTCGCATTCCAGAGCCAACAGTTCATCGTTGGAAATGTTCGTGCATTCTTTATAGTTCTGAATGCCGCCATCCACACCGCTGTATTTGTCATACAGTGCCTGGATCGGTAAGCCATTTTCATTGTAAATCGCTCCACTCGTGTCGCTAACTCCAATGACTTTTGCCCCTTTTTGCTCAGCCAGTCGCGCTGCAACTGAACCAACGTTTCCAAAGCCCTGTACCACAACACTTGAACCTTCCAGGCTCATATTATTGGTATGGCAAGCCTCTTCTGTGCAAACAATGACGCCGCGTCCGGTAGCTTCAACCCGGCCTTCAGATCCACCAAGTTCAATCGGCTTACCTGTTACAACGCCTGGAACCGTGTAGCCCGCTTGCATGGAGTAGGTATCCATCATCCAGCTCATAACTTGCGCATTAGTTCCAATATCAGGCGCCGGAATGTCGCTACGCTCCCCAATAATCGCACTAATTTCTGCAGTAAAGCGGCGGGTGAGTTTTTCCAGCTCACGGTGACTCAATTCTTTTGTGTTGACTTTAACGCCACCCTTAGCACCGCCATAAGGAATATTAACAACCGCACATTTCCAGGTCATCCACATCGCGAGCGCGGTGGTTTCACCCAGGTCAACGTCGGGGTGGTAGCGAATCCCGCCCTTTGTCGGGCCACGGCTTTGGTTATGCTGAACGCGATAGCCTTCAAAAACCTGAACTTCGCCGCTGTCCATGACAACTGGAAAGTTCACGACCAATGCGCGCTTGGGTCGCCCCAAAACTTCAATCAGTCCTTCATCAAGATCAAGATAGCCGGCAGCATGCTGAAGCTGCTCCCGAGCCATCGCCTGTACGTTGTAATCACTCATCGTTTGTCAAACCACCCGGGGTCGGAACAGTCTCGCAACCAATGCAAACATCGGTATAGCCACTACGCCGTTGTAGACCGCCGAAAGAATTGTAGCCCCAACGGCAGGGAGCAATGGATTTGGTGGGGCCAAGAGAATCAAAACTGCCTGAGAAATGAGGCTTCCACCCACCACCCAAAAAACCGCTGTCCACATCTCTGGTTCGTTCTTGCTTTGAGTGCCAACAAGATATCCTGCAAGAACGCGGCTCAAACAATAGTGCATCAAGGTTGCACCAGAAAGCCCACCTGAAATTATTCCACTCAGCATCCCCAACCCCCCCGCCGCCGATGGACGAGAGATAAGTGCAAATGTCAACAAAGTGACAACTGGCAAATTAAGTTGTGCTCCAAAAAACAAATAGCGGTCAAAAATCCCGGCCTGCAGAATCGTCGCGATCGCTATCAAAAAAATGGCACCGAGAACTGGAAACGGTTGCTTCATTTAAGAATTGCAACCTCCTTGCTCATCCCAATCCTGCTCGACGGCAAAATAAATGCGCGACGGACACCATATTCTTTATCGTTAAAATATTCCGATACAGTCCCAATCCGAATCCCACGCGGAATGAACTCACTGTATCCAGTCGTTATTACCTCCGTACCTGGTTCAATCGTAACATTCTCAAAGACGTCCATTGCGAGACGGTCACTCCGTTGGCCCTTAACCAAACCCGCTACCGGAATGGGACTCTTCGCCAAACAACCAATACTCACGGCGCTCGAAGTGAGGAGGACGGCTTGGCAAGTCGTCTCCGACACGGTGCTTACAAGTGCCAATAGCCCATCCGGAGTCACGATTGGCAAATTGGGAGAAACTCCATCTTTCGATCCCTTGTTAAGCGTAATGCGATTGTCGTAAGGAACATAATGAATAATATCCGCATTTACTCGAGTTCGCCCAAGCGTGCTCAAACCTAAATTTTCTCGTAATGTAAGAATTTCCTGATTGTTCCTATCTGCCGTATCCAAATAAAGTTGTGCGGCACGCAACTGAGCTCGTAATTGAATGTTATCTTCACGCAGGTTCTTTGCGTCACCGACACCGCTCATAAATAGGTCAACCGATTCCATAAAGGCACCGGTACTTGCAACACCCGGCAAAAGTGCAATCTGAACCAAAGAACTAACAGGATCAAGCTTGCCTGCAGAACGTAAGCGGTTCTGCAAGGTTCCTAGTGCAATACTCCCGACAATCAGGACAATCAACCAAATCCATTCTCGCCGAGGCGGATCATTTATCCTCTCGATGCGTTCTCCAACATCCGTCTGATCGCCGGATTTTCATTTGCCAAATCGACCATTCGCCCTGTTCCAATCGCAACGCAACTCAACGGATCACGCGCAATGAGAACCGGCATTCCAGTTTCATCCGAGATCAACTGGTCGAGCCCACGTATCAACGCCCCACCCCCGGCAATCACGATGCCATGATTCATACAGTCTGCCGCGAGTTCGGGTGGTGTCGCCTCTAAAGTCAGTTTAACTGCTTCAACAATGACTTGTATCGGCTCATGAATCGCATCGCGAATTTCAATGCTCGTAATATCAGCCGAACGGGGAAGCCCAGAAATGAGATCACGCCCCTTAATTGACATCGAAAGCTCTTCAGCCAACGGATAAGCCGAACCGATTTCCAATTTCACTGTTTCCGCCGTGCGCTCGCCAATAAACAAATTGTATGCACGTCGCACATAGGCTGCTATAGCTTCATCAATTTCATCACCCGCCGTTCGAACAGATCGACTATGGACAATGCCTCCAAGAGATATAACTGCCACCTCGGTTGTTCCGCCCCCAATATCGACAATCATCGAACCAACGGGCTCTTCAACCGGCATTCCAGCGCCAATCGCGGCCGCCATCGGTTCCTCGATGACATATGATCGATGGGCTCCAGCCTTGCGAGCCGCATCCAATACCGCATCGCGCTCAACCTCGGTCACGCCGCTTGGAATTCCAATAACAACCGTTGTCTGGAGAGTCGGCCCCTGGCCGGACTTCTTAATAAAATATTTCAACATTGCAAGTGTTGAATCAAAATCAGCAATAACCCCATCCTTGAGCGGACGGATGGCAATAATGTTCGCTGGGGTGCGGCCAAGCATTCGCTTTGCTTCTTCACCAACAGCTAAAACTTCATTCGTATCGCGATTAATTGCAACAACACTAGGTTCACGAATAATAACACCTCGTCCAGCAAGATGGACGAGGGTGTTCGCCGTGCCTAAGTCAATTCCAATATCTCGACGGAATTTTGAGGTCAGCGATCGAAACCACGCAGGAGACTGACCGTTTGCCACTAATTGACTACTAGTTTAACCTATTTGCCTGCTGATGATAAGCTACTCGGCGCTGGCCCGCCACCACCTGTTCGGCCACCATCTGCACCACCACGTCCGGCCCCGCCACGAGAAGTGGCCGCACCGCCCCCTACACCACCTGCACCACCGGCTGATGCACCCGGCAATGCGTTCGCATATATAACGGCACCTTCTTGAGTCTTAACTGCTGCAACCGGAACAACTGGAGGATCGGGAATAGTAAGGGGCTTGCGTTGGGTCAACGCAAAAGCGAGTGAAAAGCCAATCATGAACACGATGGCAACAATCACGACAATCAAATTTGTTTGGTCTTTCAAGGTCAACTCCTGGTTTCAGCATCAAGTCTAGCACGTTGACGCTAGATATTGGATGCACCATCCTTCAAAAAGGATACGCAATATAAGCATTTAATGGCGAAAATGCCGGGTACCTGTCAAAACCATCGTAATTCCCAACTCGTTTGCCTTCGCAATAACCTCGTTGTCTTTCACACTTCCACCAGGCTGAATCACGGCTTTAACTCCCGCCGCCGCCGCCGTTTCAATGCTATCAGGGAATGGGAAAAAGGCGTCACTTCCCAATGCGCAACTGGGTGCAAACTCACCCGCTTGTTCTAGAGAAAGGCGGACAGACTGAACTCGATTCATCTGGCCCGCGCCAACGCCTCGGAGCTGATGAGCATCCGCTAAAACGATCGCATTACTCTTGATATGCGGAATCATCGTCCAAGCCAACTTCATCGCCTCCATTTCCATAGCGGTTGGCTGACGTTCAGTAACAACCCTCCAGTCGTTCGCCGGATCTTCATCTGAATCCTGCACCAATACACCACCACGTACTGAGCGCAAGGTCATGTAGCTTGCATCAGGAGACGGTTGGGCAATGAGCAAGCGCACATTTTGCCCCCACCCTTTTCGTTCTTTAAAGATCTCAACCGCATCATTATCAAAGCCTAATCCAACAACGACTTCCAGGAAGTTATTGGGTTTTGTCATTTCCTCTGCCGCCGCACAATCAATTTGCCCGTTAAATGCCGCAATCCCTCCAAAAGCCGAAATGGGATCGCTCGATTTTGCCATCGCATAGCTTTCCGCCATCGAAGCACCAACCGCCGCCCCGCATGGATTCCCATGCTTGATAATCGCGCAGGAATTCTCCGGTAAATCCATTACTAATTCCCAAGCCGCATCAGTATCCAAAATATTGTTGTAACTGAGTTCTTTCCCCCACAGTTGCTCGGCACGTGCAATCCCTTTCGATGCAAGCGGGTCAACATAAAGCGCCGCCGTTTGGTGTGGATTCTCACCATAACGCATCGCCAAGTTTTTGCGAAAACCCATTGTCACCGTTTCTGAAAGAGGATCAACCCCAGCAGCTGCGCTTAAATAACGAGAGATAACTGAATCGTAATACGCTGTGTGCCGGAAAGCCGCTGCACTCAACTCAAGCCTCAGTTCTTCAAGCGTTCCGGCCCGAATTCCATAAATCACTCGATCGTAATCGCTCGGACTAACGACAACTGTTACGCTGCCAAAATTCTTCGCCGCCGCTCGAACCATCGCCGGCCCGCCAATATCAATCGATTCCACCGCATCGTCAAGTGAGTGATCTCCGCTTACCGTTTGCTCAAACGCATACAAATTAACGCAAACTACGTCAATCCCCAGAATGCCCGCTTCTTCCAATTGCTGAACATGGTCGGGATTTCTCCGATCCGCCAAAATCCCACCATGGACGTTCGGGTGAAGTGTTTTAACCCGCCCATCAAGCATTTCCGGAAAGCCAGTGACATCTTTCACGTCAGTAACTGGAATATTCGCATCACGTATTGCCTGTGCCGTCCCGCCAGTACTCAAAAGCTCAAAGTCAAGTTCGACCAATTGACGAGCAAAGTCAACAATTCCGGTTTTGTCAGTTACGCTGAGAAGGGCACGGGGCATAACGCCCAGACTACACTCTTCCGCCCGCACCAGCGGGTCGTGTGGTTCCCCCCGTAGGTGGATTGGTACCGGTAGTCCCGCCATTCGTCGTAGTTCCAGTAGTTCCCGTTGTCCCACCCGGATCGACCGTCGGTTCTATTGGTTCCACTGGCTTCTTCATCTTCACCGAAATCGTCTTTTTGGTTTCTAATCCTTGAGCATCATAAGCGGTAATCGTAAACGTCGTATCTTCATTCAAAACAAAGTCACGCCGATCATCCATGCTCGTAAGCTCATCTTTGCGATCGCCATATTGAAGTTCAATCCTCACAGCATTGGAAACTTGCCAGCGAAGAGTTGTGCGTCCGATGAGAGGATCGACTTCAACAGGATCAGCCTCAAACTTACTAATGACCGCCTTCGATTCTTTAACAAATCGCACCGTCACTTTCTTGACCGCCGCTTGCTGACCCGTAACATTCTTGACCATCAACGTATAAGTTATCGTTTTGACCCCCTTGCCCGGCAAGTCATCCGGTGGCGACGGGACCTGGATTGAATTTGCCTGCGGCTCAATTTGTCCAATTGGCTCAAGATAAGCGTATGTCGCCGCATCATTAAGACGATACTCAAGCACAACCGATGAACCAATCGGAACCTCGGATTGCTTTGCCGAGAAAGCCAAAATCTCCGCCTGTGGCACCGTCGGGGGCTCTGTCACTTGAACTGGAACCGTGACCGCATCGCTTCGCACCTTTCCCGCGATTGCATAAATCTGAATCTCTTGATCACCCAACTCGTTCGCTGGCAAACTTGTCTGACCATCTGGAGGCAACTTATCAAGCGTTGTCGTTCCGTAAACAATCGTGACCGAATTGGCATTGCTCGTATTCCAACTCAACTCAAAACTGCCGCCTATCAACGCTTCACGTGGCTGAACCGCATAGCTATTGATAACGGGCGCTTTCGGAATGCTCAAAATCCATCCGACCAACACAACAAGTACCGCTAAAATGGCAATCAATGGACCAGTTGAAATCAATGGTCTCACCTCAACATGAACCTGACTACTCGCTGCGACCGCCGGATTATCCGTACTCCGAGTACTCACTGTAACAGGCGCAATCGCCATGCTTTGGAAAGCCTTTACCTTCGCTGCCGTCGCTGTCATCTGGACAATCGATTGTTGGCCCGGCGAGAGATTGACCTGCGAAGTTCCAAAATCAAAAGCAATTAAATCATCAACGTCACTCGCATAAATTTGTAAACTTTCGTCGGTATTACCGAGGTTCATGATCGTGACATCAAAAACCGTTGATCGATTTGAAACATTCACGCTTGCCCGCTTCGGCGTCGCCTCAATGCTGACATTACTAAAAGAATTCACCGCCAATGAACTTTGTGCGGTTTTCGATTCACCTGAATCCATCGAACGAACTCGAATCACAAACGGATAGACCCCTGCCTTGCTTTCCGATTCTCGTGGCGGCTTAATAAAAATTCGCTCAACTTTCATTTCGCCAGGATTCACCCAAAGCGTTGGAACAGGAATCGCCGCCCACTCCGGATCAAGCCCTTCTAGCGAAACTTCAAATTCCGCTTCTTTGTCCCCCGAGTTTACGATCTCGAACGCAACCGGCGCACTTGAACCTGGTTCAACTGTTGCCTCATCATTCGCAAGTCGAATCGAGAAACTCATAACGAAATTGTAGCACTCGACCTTGAATTGACTAATAACCTAAAGCCATTTGACCGTAAACTAGCAGAAGCTGATGTTGCCGTTTTTCCCATCTCCAAATTTGACGATCCAGGAATACACACAATTTCTAAGCCCGTCTGAACAGCTACCCCTCGGTGGGTATACCGAACGCGGGGACAAGATCAGCCAGCCGGGAGGCCAAGCACTATTTGCCCGAACTCTTATTCTCCAACAAGGCACTCAAAAAATTGCCCTCGTTAGTTTTGAAGGTTTAACAATCCCCGAAAGTCTCTACCGAGAAGTGCAGCGTCGGTTCGACTTCCCGATATTTCTTGTCGCCACGCATACACACTGCGCCCCCGACACCCAAATGCTGAACGAGCGTATGACCTTCAGAATCCCCGGAATTGCTACGTACAAAAGCAACTGGCTCGACTGGTACAGCCTCAAAATCGCGGGCGGTATCGCTAATGCCGAACAACAACCCGCAACACCGACCAGACTTAAGATCGACCAGTCAATCACAAATCTCGCCCGGTCGCGACGCCCAAACTCAACAGTTTCAAACCAGCTAACAAGAATCGAATCCACAACAGATCAACCTATAATCACAGTTTTCGGCGCCCACCCCACATGCCACGACTCCGATACATTGACGAATTCCGGTGACTGGCCCGGCGCCTACATGCGCGAGTATGGCGGACTCGTTTTCCCTGGCGCAATCGGCAACTCATCACCCAATGTTGATGGTGGATCTGGCGATGAAAAATCCCAACGAGTCGCTCATCAACTTTCTCTTACAAAATCCAATTTCAGGCCCCTGAACTCCAAAATTGAATATCTAACTGAGCCAATCCAACTCGGCAAACCGAAACCCCACCCAGATTTCGCACGGGATAACAAAATTAACGACGCTCTTGCACAGATCGTCGTTAATAAATTCGCTCCCCTCACTGCCAAGCTATCAGCAGTCCATATTGGCAACCACATTCTCCTCGGAGTCCCCGGCGAACCTACCCACGACCTAGAAGTGCTCGCCATCGCCGCATTCCAAAAGCGCGGTTACTCGTGCAGTGTCATCAGTCACTGCAATGGTTGGATCGGTTACATTCTCGCCCCCAAGGATTACGACCAAGGCGGATACGAAGCAACTTTGTCCCTGCACGGGCGAGAAACTGGACTTCGCGTCATTGAAGCCGTCGAACGGCTCGCCAAAAAACTCCCTAGCCTCGCCAAAGCCGCATATTGAGTTCAGAAATTATTCGCCGAAGGGATACCAAGGCATCGTCGCGTTCTTTCGCCAAAGTCTGATCTGGTGCAATGTCTTCCGGGTTAAAGTCAATCAAAGACCGACCGTTCCCCATAATCTCATCCCCATTTGTCGACAACTGAAACATCTGCGGCACAGAATCTAAAAATGCGTTGATCCGGATGACTGATTTTGCCCCACGATCCTTCGCCGTCTCCCCGCGATAAACCGCAATTTCGTAGTCACCAAACCACACGCCAAAGCTACCATCTGGCGCCGGAATTGATCGTGCCGATAACGAAGTCGTAGACAAACTCCGTTTAATCGGAATCCCAAACTCGTTCATCGATCGAATAATAAAGTTCGCCCGCTCGCTGGTTGGAGGGTGAGTGCGATAAATCCCCCAATCAATTTGTGGACTCAGGCGCTCCCGGTAGCCTAGCCGTTCCATGAATGTTAGCAAGCCAACCGCGTTGTATCGGCTCAACTTCATGTACTGCAGTCCACCATAATCTGCCGCAGTTTCGGCCTTAACGCTCCACCCACTCGAAACCCCAGCACCAACGAGCTGAACCGCGATCAAGGCATTCATCGCGTCTCGACCACCACCCAATGCCGCCGCAATCAAAATCGGGAGCTGAGCTAAGTCAAATTTACTTTGTTCACGTCGCAACGCGTCGAGGTGTCGAAACGATGCATGCGAAATCTCGTGTGCTACAACTCCCGCAACTTCGTCGTCGCTCTCGGCAAACTTCATCAATCCTTCATAAAAGTAAATCGTTCCTCCTGGCAACGAAAAGGCATTAACATCGTCCCCTTCCACTAACTTAAAATCGTAGTCAAATTGGTTGTGCCGTTGATCGCCCCACATCACGCTGACTGAATTAGCATTTGCAATTTCTGCCATTTCCGCCCCAATCGCTTTCAATCGGGCCGTTGCATTCTCATCTTTGCTCGGCTTGAGTTGTTTGTCGATCTCGATGACAGCTTCTTTGCCGATCTTTTTGTCTTTCTCGATGTCATCCTGATGGCGTTTTTCATCCTCCGGACTGATCGTCTTCGATTTTTCTTGGGCCGAATCTTGCCAAGCCGCCTCAACGATCTCATCAATTGAGCGATGGTTGGGCGCATGAGAGTTTGAAGAACTCAGGATAGCGGCGGCGAGTAATGAAAGCATTTCGGTGGGTGTGCTCTGTAAAGACGCTTAAGTATCGAGTTGGTTCCCAGCGAGGGTAGGCCGATCCCGTTCCTTATCAACTATGCACAAGATACCAAACGGTTCGGTTGAGTTGTTCCGGAATTGATGAACAACATGCGGCCCAACCTGAACAACATCCCCAAACTTGACCGAAGTCGTTTCTTCGCCAACCGTCGCCTCGCCTTCGCCGCGCAAAACCACAACACAATGCTCGTGTTTGTGGTGCTCCAAAGATGAATAACCACCAGGTGCAAGTTCAAAATAGCGTGTTTCAAATTTGCTTTGATCGGTGGAAAAGAGCACTCGCCGACTGACATCCATCCACGTGCCCGGCTCATTTTTGTATTCTTGCCGTTCAATTTCGTCCCAAGCAAACTCTCCTGCACGAATAATCATCAGAAAATCACCACTGGCTTCAAAATTTCGCCGTTCTTCATGTTTTTATACGCCTCTGGAAGTTCATCAAGTGAAATTCGATCAGAAATCACCTGCTCACCTTTAGCTCGCCCATCCTTCAACCACTGCAAAGCCAAAGCCGTATCGTCCGGCCCGCACGAGTAACTATTGATCATCTCAATATCGTGCATGTACGCCTTTTCAAAATCAAAAGGTTGATTTCCCGGTGTCAAGGGCGCAAATAAACCGACCCTGCCGCCAACATCTGTAATCCCCGCCGCAAACTCCAATGCATCCACTGAACCCGGACAGAGCACGACACATACATATTTGGCACCCTCCACCGCGTTACAATCCACGCCCACCGACTCAGCCCACTCCCGACGCCGATCATTTATCTCATAACCAACGCACCCCGGCATAACCAAAGCGTGTAACAACCCCATTACTCCCAGCCCAACCACTGCCGAGGGTTCTTTGGGGGCAAAGCGCAACCGCCGCAATTGCTTCGCTACACAAGCAAGTGGCTCAACCAGAGTCGCAGTTTCAATATCAAGCCCCTCCGTAATCGGGCAGTCCCCCAAGAGCTCCTTGGACACTGCAAAATACTCCGCCATTCCCCCTGGATCAAGTCGCGTGCTCCGCCAAGTCGCGCAGTGAACAAACGCTCCCCGCCGGCAATACTCACACTCAAAACACGGCGCGTGGTGATGCGGCGAAACTTGCACCCCCACCGGAAATCGCTCGTCCTGACTCTCAACAATAATGCCAACAACCTCATGCCCCAAAACATGAGGTCCGCGCTCAGCCTTGCGCTCCATATACCAGCCCATCAACTCCCCACTGCAAAGTCCACAGGCTAGCGACCGAACCAACAACCCACCTGTTGGGCAGGCCGGAACCGGAACTTCATCAACCCGAATTTCACCACCTTTGTGGAACCGCGCTGCCCGCATCAACTTAGGGATGGAAGACATATTTGATCCCTCGCCCCGCTTCTAAATCTCGAAAAACCGCTTCACCGTCCGACAAATCCCGGTCTCCCGAAAACAATGGGCTCAAATCAAAATCCGGGTGCATCAACCAATTCCGTGCCGTTCGCACCGCCCTGGTACCAAAGTGGAACGGCGAAAGAACCGTCAGGTCATCGTAATGGAGTCGATGCGTATTGAATCGCACCTCCGTTCCAGCTTTGCATCCACCAAACAAAACCAGCGTCCCCCCGCGTCGGACAAAATCAATGGAACGCTCCCAAACATCCACGTTACCCGTACACTCAATCACCAAATCATATTCGCCGGTGGCCTCATCAAGCGAAGTTGGCCGTGCTCCAAGTTGCTCCCCAACCGCCAATCGTGCCGGATTTCGCCCCGCCAATGTCACATCCCGAACCCCAATGTGTTTCAGCGCCGCAACAAACATCAACCCAATCGCCCCGGGCCCTATCACCAAAACATCCATCTGCGCCTTAGGGTTGGCTCGCTCTAATCCTTGGGCAACGCAAGCCAAAGGCTCCAACAATGCCGCCATCTCAAAACTGAGTCGCTTCGGTTTCGGAAAAACATTCATCCGGGCAATCCGCTCTGGAATCAATAGAAACTCAGCGTAAGTTCCCAAAACCTTTGTCGCCATGATTGAATCACAAAGATTTTCTTGATCCTGCAAACACCAACGGCATTGCTGGCACGGGGCAGAATGAACCCCCATAATCTCATCCCCAACCGCAAATGGCGCTCCGTGCCCAACTGCGACCACAGTGCCGCTGTACTCGTGTCCAAACACTCCTGGCATCGGAATCTGAGGATGTCCTCGCAAAAACGCCTTCAAGTCAGTCCCGCAGGTCGTCGCCGCCTGAACTCGAATCAAAATCTCGCCCTGGCCTGGCACCGGTACAGGCACCGTACTAAACTCCAAACGTCCCGGAGCCTGCAAAATCAGCGCCTTCATCGTCTCTTGTGCAAGCTCGTTTCTACTCAATGAACGTCATCCTGTTCGCTGGTACAATTCCACCCAGTCCGGTTTATTGTAAACCCTGAACCGAACGAATTGCCATGCCCACCATCACGACGTCCATTTGGATCGACGCTCCGATCGACAAAGTTTACGCCATCGCCCGAGATAATCGCGCTTTTCCCGAGTTCATGGATGATGTCGATTCGGTCGATGTTGTATCTGAGGATGGGGATACCGTTGTCAGCGATTGGGTTGGGCGAGTCCCCGCATTTGGCCTAAAAGTCCGCTGGACTCAAAAAGACGAATGGGATCCTCAAACTAAAATTTGCGAATTCAGCCAAGTCAAAGGTGACTACGACAAAATGACAGGATCGTGGAAATTCGTAGAAGAAAATGGAGGCACAAAATTTGATTCAGATCTCGACTACGAATACAGCGTTCCCGGCCTCGGCCCCCTCGTCGGACGAGTAATTTACTCCCTAGTCGTCAAAAACATCGAAGGCGTCCTCGCCGCAATCAAAAACCGCGCGGAGACCGCAAGCTAAACCCATTTGAGAGTAACCGATCCTCCCGTCGGCCATTTTATGGTCGGCATCGAATCTGCCGATAGCGGCAATAGCATGGTCGCCTTGGCAACGATGCTTATTGACTACGGCGTCCCTGCGATCCCCGTTGTCGTGGATGGCATCTACGTCGGCTTGGTTTTTGAGGATGATCTCTTCGCGGCAATGCAATCCGGATTGCCGACCTCCACCCCTGCATCCGAACTCCTTCGACCAACTTCCGCAGTTTCGAACCAAGCATCAATCGCCGAAACACTCCGGCGCATGGAGGTCAATTCAACTTCAACACTTGCTGTTATCGATGACCGTGGCCATGTCCTAGGAGTCGTCACCGCCTCGCGGCTTCTTGCTAGTAACGACCGCTATGCCCGGCCCAAACTTGTTGGCGGCCTCGCCACTCCGTTCGGAGTCCGCCTCCTTGGTGGCGGAGTCACTGCCGGTGCTGGCCCAATCCATATCCTCGCGACCGGTGCCGTCATGTTCTTGACCCTCGCAATCGGCAACTTTATCGTCATGGGCCTCGCGCTTGCCATACCATTTGAAATTCAAGTCACCGATTGGTTCCTGACAATCCAAGCATTTGTTACTCTCCTAATGTTTCTTCTCCTGCTCCGCGCCCAACCCCTCGCTGGCTACCACGCGGCCGAGCATATGGTCGTCCACGCAATTGAGCAAAACGAGCCGCTCGAACCAGAAACCGTCGCTCGAATGCCCCGTGTCCACCCCCGGTGCGGCACAAACATCGCCGTCGCCGCCGGACTCTTCCTAGGCATTTCACAAACTCCAATCATTCCGTCTCCCGACCTGCGCGTTCTCCTCGCCATTTTCGCCAGGTTATTCTTATTCCGACCCCTTGGAGCCTTTGTTCAAGACAAATTCACCACAAAGCCGCCGACTGAAAAACAACTCGCAGCCGGAATCGCTGCGGGCAAAGAACTCCTCGCTAACTACCAAACTGCCGGCAACATCACCCCCTCAATACCCAAAAGAATATGGCAAAGCGGCATCCTCCACGCCATGGCTGGAAGTATGGGGATGGCCCTCATCGTTACCGGAATTCTCCAAGTCCTCCCAATCTCCGCCTACTGGAAGGTAATCTTGTAATTCTTCAACGAGGTTTATTGCAGTGGAAATGACTTACAACGTGCTCCTCATCGTTGCCGCGATCATCGCGGTTGCGATGTCCGTCCTCATATTCTTCACCGGAAAAGGTGATGCGATGAGCGGCGGTGGTGGCGGCATTCGAACCACTTTTAAAGGCAAGGCCAGCTTCGATGATCAAATGTATCGAATAACAATTGGCCTCGGTGCTGCATTTATGTTCCTCATGATTTTCCTCGACATTCTGTCGAGCAAAACCCGTTAATCCAAAGTGAAGTGACCTGGTTGTGGGCAAACTCCGCATCCTCCAGACAAACGATTTTCATGGCAAGTTGACTCCAAGTCGCTTGCCATTTTTGCTAAAAAATCGCGAAACCGCCGACCTCTACTTTGACTGTGGAGACTGCATCAAAGCTGGCAACCTCGCGATCCCTGTAAAAGCGGATACTGTTTGGCCAATGCTCGCCGAAGCAAATATCACCGCTTCCGTCCCTGGAAATCGTGAATCTCACATCCTCGAATCGGTCGTCAAAGCAAAATTCGCCGGAGCAACCCACCCAATCCTCTGCGCAAACTGGTTTTGCAACGATGGCACCCTCCGTTTCCAAGACCACCTCATTCTCACGCAAAACGGTCTCAAAATTGGCGTATTTGGAGTCATGGTCGCTATGGTCACCGATCGAATGGCAACTCGAAAAGCCAGCCAATTCGTTTGGGCTAACCCTATCACCACCGCCCAACACAAAGCACAAGAACTCCGCCCCCAAGTCGACCTCCTCATTGCCCTCACCCACATCGGATACACCGAAGATCAAAAACTCGCTGAAGTCTGTCCCGAAATCGACATCATCCTCGGCGGGCATTCCCACACCGTACTTGAGTCACCTAGAAAAATCAACCAAACGGTTATGTGCCAAACCGGATCTCACGGTCGCTACCTAGGAGTCTATGATTGGGACGGCGAACTAACAAAGGCCGAACTTATTCCTTGGGAGGAAATTTGATTCTCCAAGTACGTAACCTGGGCCACCGATTCGATCAAGGATGGCTCTTCCGAACAGTAGAAATCGACCTCGAATCCAGCCATCGTTTGATGATCAAGGGTCGAAACGGCTCGGGAAAATCCACATTTCTCAAATGCCTTGCTGGACTCCTGATCCCGATCGAAGGCACCATCCAAATCCCCGATTCGATCGGGTACGCCGCCCTCGATCTCAGCCTTTATCCCAACCTCACCGCCTCCGAACACCTCGAATTCGCCGCCCAACTAAGAAATTCTAACCCCCAAGTCAACGAACTCCTCACTCAGGTTGGCCTCGACCACAAAAATTCCAAACCCTGTCGCACCTACAGCACCGGGATGCGCGCTCGCCTCAAACTCGCACTCGCAATTCAACATCAACCTGAACTTCTCTTGCTGGATGAGCCAACTGCCGCCCTCGACTCCGAAGGCCGCGATCTGATTGATTCAATCATGAATTCATTCGACGGAGCGATCATTTACGCCTCCAATGATGACAACGATGCGAGGTGGGCCACCCATGCCATCGAACTCTAGTCGCGCCTTCCGAGCCTGTTTCCGCAAAGAATGGCTCTGTGAATTCCGAAGCAAACAAGGAATATTCCTAAGCGCACTCTTCGGCTTCATGTCCATGGCGGCGGTGTCGTTCTCAACTTCAAATCAAACGCCTTCACCCATGCTTGCCGGCGGGCTTTTCACCCTCATTACTCTCTTTACTGCCATGACCGCCGTACCGCGGCTCTATATCGCCGAAGAAGAACAAGGCACATTCGACCTTGTGCGCCAGTGGGGAAATTGCGGAGCAACATGGCTTGGCAAGGCTACTTTTGCAATTCTTCACCAGGGATCTACTGGCCTTATCCTCGGCATCATCTTCACCGGAATCATCAATCTCCCAGTTTCGAATTGGCCGATCTATCTCTTGTCCACAACTCTGCTCAGTATCGCCGCCGCAAATGTCCTTTCGCTCACATCGTCGCTCGTCATCACCGCGAATAATCGATGGGTGCTCGCAACCGTCGTCGCATTGCCACTCCTCTTCCCGCTTTTGTTCCTCGGAATCGGATCTATCCGCGTTGCATTCGGTGAAGGATCGATCGAGAAAGCTTTTCAATCAATCGCTGCCATCGTGGCCTATGCGGTCATACCGCTCGGCATTGGTCCATCAATGGCCGAAAGTCTATGGCGCGAACGACGAGACCCAAGCCAACCTGCCAACCCCAAGCAGAATAAAGGAGGCAAGTGAAAGCCTCCTCCCAAATCGCACTCGGCCTCGCCGTCACTCTGATGTTGGCTTACAACATGTGGGTTCCCAACGGTGCCGGGTTCCAAAATCCATTCCTCGCGAGGATTATGTTCACCCACCTCCCAAGTGCGTTGATCTGCTCCGTGCTCTTTATCATGTCCGCCTGGTACGGAATCAAAACAGTCAAAAATTATAACGACGCCTCCTCGGTCAAGCTCCATGCGTCCGCTGAACTCGGCCTTCTTTTCGCCGCCCTCACAATGATCACCGGAATCATCTTCAGCAAAGTCCAATGGGGCGAATACTGGCATGGCGACCCAAGGCAAGTTAGTTTCCTCATGGTGCTTTTCCTCTACGGGGCGATGATCGCATTGCGGAGTGCATACGCCGATCAAATCCGCCGCGACCGAAACACCGCTTGGTATTCAATTGGTGCGCTACTTCCCGGAATGTTCCTCACTTTCGTCTTTCCCCGGTTAGTACCAACCCTCCACCCAAACGACACAATCGTTAATGACAAACTCGATATCTATTACAAAATTGGACTCTACGGATCCGTCCTCATTCTCAGTTTCGTTGTCGCCGCCGTCTTCAAACTGCGCGTCAAAACCGAACTTCAAGCCCGAAAATTAGAAAACCATGGAAACAATCAAACTCGTAGCGGCGATCCCACCTCTTCTGGTGTGGTTCGGCCTGTGGCTCTATCTCCGAACGATCACCAAGCGCCAAAATGAAATTGACGCTCGCTTGAACGATCTCAGTCAATCCGACTAAGCGCGTCTTTCAGATCGTCAATCGCTTTCATTTGGCCCGGGTCGCGTCCCGCAAGCGCCGCCAAATAAAGTGACAGCCAATCCCCAAAGTGTGCCAAGCTCAGCATCTTTGCTAATCGACCTTGGCCCGAAGCGCATACAAAGTGAAATTCCGTTGCATCACCAATCAGTTCGCAGGTGATCTCAATCCGTTTCTTAATCCGCTCACTCTCGTCGCCCCCATATAAGAGCACCGAAACCCACCCAGAAACTCCCTGCATACCTGAGCCTTCCCAGCCCAAAATCTCGTTGTGACACAGCTCAGGAAAAACGTGCGTCAGCACCATCTCTTTGGCATTCTCGTTGATCTGTCCCCGCCAACGCTGAGCAATCGCAAATTGCCAACTTCCTGCCCCGTAAAGGGTTGAGAACTTACCGTGCATCGCCTCTGCAAGCTGCTTCGCCGGGTTCTGCTCAAACTCCACTCCAAACCCACACTCATCTGTCGTCGAGCGCAACACCGAGTCAATATCCGAATAATCTTGCGCCGGTATCAAACCAAGTTTTTCCGAAGCCACAACAAGCGGCATGAGCATATATCCCATTGCTGTCCTAGGCGGTTGACCACCTGGAACGGTTACGACCGGAAAACCATCCGTCTTTGCCATTTCCGTGATCTTGCCTCCACTCGAAACCGCAATAATCGATGCGCCACGCTTCTTAGCATCTAAATAGGCCGAAATCGTCTCTTCCGTATTGCCCGAATAACTCGTTACAAATACCAACGAATCTTCGCCCACATAACTAGGCACAGAATAATCACGATTGACAAAAAGCGGTACTGATGCCTGATCGGCATAAAGTGCCGCCAGCAAATCCCCACCTGCCGCGCTCCCGCCAAGCCCGGTGACCACAACATGGCTTGGATCGCTCAGCGCATCAGAAAAGTTCACTGCTTGTGCAATCTTCACGGCCTCTGCGCATTGATCAGCAAACCCTAAAGTTAAACCCGCCATGTCCGTCGGATCATGGCGGGTTAAGAAACTCAGATCATCTAAGTTGTTCATTTTGTCCTAATCGGCAAATGGATCGTATTCATCTTCCGCCGGAGCATTGGATTGTTGCGGAGCATGTCCGCCACCACCACCATCTCCGCCGCCTTGGTCATCACGAGGACGATCAAGACCTTGCACGCTCTCTGCCACAACTTCAACAACTTCGCGTTGTTGTCCATCTTGAGTGGTGTACTTACGTGCCTGCAATCGACCTTCGACTGCAACCAGGCGACCTTTGCCTAAATAATTCGCAACAAAATCAGCAGAATTGCCCCAAGTTGAAATGTTGAAAAAATCAACATCGACGCCATCCGCACCCTTAAATCGACGCTGCACAGCAATGCTAAAGTTAGCAACCTGTTTGCCAGTTTGAGTGGTGCGAACTTCGGGATCGCGCGTCAACCGACCAATGAGAACCACATGATTAAGACTCATGGTGTTAGCTTACTCATTTTCCGAGACGGTCGATACGGTGTCGAATCACCGAATCATTAATCCGCATCAATCGATTAAGTTCATTGGGGGCTGGTGCCGGCGCATCAAACTTCATCAAAACGTAATTACCGTCTCGGTGACCATTTATTTCGTAGGCCAGCTTGCGCTTTTCCCACTTTGCCGCGGATTCAACCGTTCCGCCGTTCTTTTCGACCACTTCCTTGAAGTGATCTGCAACTTTTTGTACTTCTTCGTCGTTCAAGCTTGAAGGGACGATGTAAAAGGCTTCGTACTGTCTTGTGTCCATATGTGTTCAGCTCCTTATGGTCTTGTAGCTTTGGCGCCAAAAATAGCGCAAGGAGTCAAAGCAAGTGCGTAGGATACCCCTGGTTCAACCGGGACCCAAAAAACACCTTTTAAGTTCAATCCAAGAAAAGTCTAAAAAAGTTGGAACCCGTTACATACGATAGGTTGTAAACAATTCTAATCGTCCTCGGAGGGAAACCATGAACAAACGCTTCATATCCGCACTCGCTGGAACCATCGTCATAGGAGGCGCCCTCGGCGTCGCCATCGCCCAAACCAAAGGTGTCGCCGAACTCAATGGTCCGTCGCCACGCCCCGGCATCCAAGAAATGACTGCCGGACAAATGCTCAATTACATGAAAGAGCAAGGCACCAAATACATCGTTGAAACCACCGATATCCCCAAAAATAAAAAATTTGAAGTCAATCTCACCTCATCAAACCCGGATGAAGTTGCAAAGGCGATCGCCAAAGCACTCGACATGCAAGCAACAAAAGAGGGCAATGTTTGGGTCTTCAAAAGTGATGAACTCGCCAAAGGATTCCACTTCGGCCCTGGCGATATGGATTTCGACTTTGATATGAAAGATATGCCATTCATCGATGGCAAGGCATTCGCTTTCTCCGGTGAAGAATTCAAGGAGCTAGAGAAACTAAAAGATCTCCACGGCAAAGAATGGGATCAAATGTCCCCCGAAGAAAAAGCCAAGTTTGAAAAAACAATGGCTGAGTTCGGAAAGAAAATGGGCGAATTTGGCGAAAAAATGAGCAAGATGAAAATCGAACTGAAAGGCATGGACGGCAAAGCGTTCAAGTTTGATGGGGATATGCTCAAAGAATTCCATGGCAAGGAATGGGAAAAAATGTCCCCCGAAGAAAAAGCCAATTTCGAAAAGGAAATGGCCGAAATGAGAAAGCACCTGAGCGAAATGAAGGTCGAAATCAACGGCATGAATTCCGAAGAGTTTAAAAAAGACATGGAACGCATGAAAGCCGATATCAAAAATGGCATTCAGGAAGGCATGAAAGTCCATATCGAAAACACCGACAAGCTCATCAAGTCAATCTCTGCCGATCAGTGGAAACTCATGGAAACCCAGGGCCACCTCAAACTCAGCGACCTCACCCCCGCTCAGCGCGAACTCCTCGGCAACCCCAAAGGCGATGGCGACTTCAACATCTCCATCTCCCGCGATGGCAAAAAACTCGTCATCAAAAACTAATCAGCGATGATACTAAGTGCCCCATCTTTCAATGGGGCACCTTTTACTCCAAACTCGTCCCATTCGCCACCAAACTAAAGTTATAGCCAAACAGCTTCGAAGCCTTCCGGCACATCACCATCCGACTCAAAAAGATCTCAAAATATTCCATCACCGAAGCAAACTGCGAATCAATCTCTAAAACCAACTGGATCGTCTTCGTATCCGTGCTCAATTCCACACGTGATTTCGTCACCGCATAATTCACTCGGTCGTGAATATCAAACGTCTCCATCATCGGGTTCTGAACCCGTGAACGATGCACATCGCTCTTGTCCGCAATAATCAACGCCGCCGACATCACACTAATCGGCGTCCCCGCAAGCTCTTCATGGTTCCCAATCGCCCCGAGGATAGGAGCAATTTCAGCCGTGGGCATCCCCATTTCGTTCAAGAAAGTAAATGCAATGTTCGCCCCACTGATCGGGTGGTCATGCCGATTGATCACATTGCCAATGTCGTGCAAATAGGCGGCGATCTGACCAAGCTCAATTTCTCGTTCCGGCATATCAAGCGTTTCCATAATGTGCTTGGTAATCCCACTCACAATCCCCACATGCCGATGCCCATGCTCGGTGTAACCCATCGAATTCAAAAGCTCATTCGCGCCATCAATCATTGTCATGATCTTTTGATTCGCTTTGATGTCTTTGAGAGTTAGACGCTTTTCAGATGGCAAAGTTGGTTCAATCATGGTTGCACGTAAGGATGTGTGGGATTCTTTTTGTTAAAGTCAAGCCACCAATTGATGCCATAAATTCCGTCGTAAGCCTGAACCCGCTGGATTCGCAAATTATCATAGGTTTTGTTCATCGGTGATTTTGCTGGCGATGAGCCCGCGAGAACAACGTTCCAATAACGATACTCATGGCCATTGTATACAAAGCTTCTCACTAATTCTCGGTTCTTTGGCAGAATTCCGTAAGGCAACGCCATCGAAGTCGGCTCAAATCCCAGTTTTGCAACGTACTCAAAACTCTTTCCAAACTCCGTAGTCACTTCTTCGTCAGTCAATTTGCTCAAATTTTTGTGCCGCATGGTGTGCGACCCAATCTCGCACCCCCACTTCTTCATATACTTCAATTTTTTCGGAGCATCCTTCGCCTTTCCCCACGGTCCATTGGGAAGAACAAAAAACGTTCCCTTAACCGGAAACTGAGGATGAGATTTGGCAAATTTGTGCCAGATCCCAACCATCGATGCAGGGTCAATCGAGCCATCCGCCCTGAGCTGAAACTGGCTCGGATCAGAGTCATCAAAAGTCAAAATAACTGGCGATGCGCCCCGCGGCAGCATCATGTCATTAGCGCCATACTCCGCCAACGTCACCGGTCGATAACCAAGCCTGTAAAGCCGGGTTAAATCGGCAAGAAAATTCTTTTGCGAACGAACCATGTATTTTTCGTCCGGACCCGTCCGGTGATACATTAAGACCAACACAGTTCCTTTCCGGTTTCCTGGTCGATTTGAAACACGTTTAACCGCCGTGATCGAATGCGTTAATTCGGCTCCGCGTTGAGGTGCTTTTTCCATTGGAGGCGATTGCACACCCGCTCCCCCAATAGCCGCAAAAATGAATATTGCTGTCACTTGTCGCTACTCTGTAAAGTTTGAACCTTCTCAGAGTATTCACGGACCAAGCACTGACTTTCAACTAGACTTGGACTTTCAGCGTAAATATGGAAAGTTGGCTCAAAGGAATCGGGCAATATCAGCACCCACGAATTGTCATCATAAAACTTAATCCCGTCAACCAATTCCACCTTATGGTTGGGATTCTTTGTCTCGGAGAGCTGACGCATCACGCTACCTTTGGACTCCCAAGGACATCCAACATCTTGATAAGCCAAATGAAACTCAGGAAGCTCAGCAACCAACGCGCTGAGTGGTGTTCCCTCAGTTTGCAACAATTTAACTAACATCGAAAGTGCCAGCATTCCATCAAATCCCGTATGAAATTGAGGGAAAACAAAGCCGCCAGATTCATTCCCCCCAAATGCTATCCCCTTATGAAGTGCTGAGTCCATCAAGTCACGAACTCCCGATCGACACCTCGTAACAGATACCCCGCGATCTGAAAGAAGTTTCTCAAGACGTGTTGGTGCCGTTACACTCATCAAAATGGAACCAGAAGGTTGATGTTGGCTGATCAGATAACACATCACCGCAAAAAGAGTATTGCCACTCAATACAAGCCCAGAATCATCAACAATTCTGACTATTTCCCCCTCATTCAGTATCAAAACCCCAAAGTCGCATCCTATGCTCGCAACGATAGTTTGCAAGTTATTCAAGTGCTCGGTAACTTCTGACGGTCGCCGAGGTGCCGATCGAGCATCATTAAAGCTATTGATGCTCATGGCGTCAATCCCCGCCCTACCCAAAATCGCCGGCAATATTGGACTCACCGAACTATAACCATAGTCAATAACGATCCGAGGTTTGCGATCTGAGTTAATCTCCGGCAAAAGGGAAAGCAACTGTCGGGAATATGCCTCTGTGGGCTGGTCAGCTTCACTAATGACTCCGAGTCGTTCCGGATCTGCGCGGTGGAAATCTTCTCTGAAAAATGCTGCTTCAACTTTCCGCTCTTTGGCTCGTTCTAAATAGCCTCCTTTTTCTCCAAGACACTCAATTAAGCTAAGGCGATTGTTTCCCGGTGATTTACGAACGTTGATCGCCGCAACCGCAGTGTTCCGCCCAAGATAGTGCCGCAAAATCGGCACAGGCAAGCTATGCATATCCGTAACCCGGCAACCAGCACTCATGAGCGATGCCATTAAGCTGCGTTTCAACATACGGCTACTTCGCGCACTGTCTCGGCAAGCCAAAACTTCGCTACCTTCCGGAAACATCGAGCCAAATGCCATACCAAGTCGTGTTGCAAATTCTGGCGTCAGTTCTATATTACTGAGGCCCGCAACGCCGAGCTCACGGAAGAGAGATCCACTCCAGCGATTGCCTACGACCAGCGACATCGTCATAGTCGAACCCCGTTCAATCACCTTGTCGGGCCAAATCTTGACTCTCGGACGAATCGTACTCCCCACATCAATCAAAGTGCGATCCCCAACTACTGACCCATCCTGAAGTCGGCAGTCACGCTTGATCGTGACCCGCGATCCAACAATCGCTCCTTCAATTTCCGCATCAATCCCAACGTAACACCGATCCCAAATCACACTTCGTCTTATCTCAGAATTTTCCTCAATCAAACAACTGTCCCCAATAACTGCGCCCGGCCCAATAATCGCTCCACGCTTAACCCGCACATTGTTCCCGATACAAACCGGCTTTTTCAGCACTGCCGTTTCATCAATCACGGATCCTTCGCCAACCCAAACCCCTTTACTGAGCAACTCACCCGGTACTTCGAGAGTCGTTTTGCCGTTCAAAAAATCATCTTGAGCTTCTCTGTATTGCTCCAAGGTGCCAACGTCGCACCAATACTCATCCATAACGTAGCCATACATCGGCGCATTTGCCGCCAGAAGTTTTGGAAAAACGTCTTTACTCCAGTCCGTATTCACCTTGGATTCAATTAAGTCAAGAATCTCAGGCTCCAAAATATAGATTCCGGTATTCACGGTATCGCTAAAAACCTCACCCCAGTCCGGCTTTTCCAAAAACCGATCGATCCTTCCGTCTTCTCGGGTCATAACAATCCCAAACTCTCTGGGATTCGGAACTCGGCTCAAGACAAGTGTCGCGACGCTTCCTTTTTCTCGGTGAAATGCCAATGCGTTAGTCAGATCACAATCTGTAAGCGCATCGCCACTGATAATAACAAACGTGCTATCTCGGAGCAGAACTTCCGCCTGCTTCACGCTTCCCGCCGTACCTAAAGGAATATCCTCCAGTGAGTGAGTGATATTCACCCCCAAATCCGAGCCATCACCAAACGCCCCCTGAATCTCATCCGCCAAATAATGGAGCGTTGTAACAATATCCGTTATCCCATGTCGCTTCAGTAGCTGAATAATGTGCCACATAATCGGGCGATTTGCGATCGGAACCAAAGGCTTCGGCAAATTGACCGTGATTGGGCGCAGACGACTCCCTTCGCCTCCCGCCATCACCACCGCCCTAACCGAATTCTCCACCATAAGTAAATGCCCTCAATAGAGCAGACGCAACCCAAGTGCGTTACGCGCCCACGATAGGCAAGTCAGCCAAAACAATCAACTTACTGATGATCGTGTAGCTCTTCTTCTGCTTCACGAACATACCGCATCTCCGATAAAAGCGAATCAATCGACTCCTTCCCGAGAGACACTCTCAAATCCGAAGGCATCTCCGTTTTGGCTAGACGAGTCGACGTCTCAACTTCATCCGCAAGTTCCTTAAGCTGCTCAGCTAAAGCGCGACCAGGTTCAAAGAGTTCGCGAGTCCGTGGACTTTGGAATTTATACTCTTTAGGATGCGAGGCAGTTACTTTCGCAAGGCCCCTCAGTGCATCTTCAATATCAAGTCCAACAAAATCTTCGACCACCGCCTGAAAATCCCCTTTACGTGACTTCAACGGCTCGCCCACGCATTGCATACAAAGCAAAAGCAATTCAACCATCGCCAGATTTGCCGCCCGTTCCGCCTTTTCCCGGAGGCTTAGCCAGTGATCCGGCAAATCACCCTTATCCCACCGAACATCATCGAACGACTGCCGCACCCGGCTCCAATGATAAGCTCCTGCCTCCAAAAGCTGCATTGCCACCGGATCCATCCATTTGGGCAACTTTTTTTCGTTATCAAGCTTGCGAAGTTGGTGAATGGCAGCATGACCCTGATCAATGAGTCGATCTTCCGCTGTGAGGTCTTTAGCATTACGCCCCGACACTCGAGTGCCGTAAGAATAAAGCGCTATTGCCGATGCGGCGAATGAAGCCATCGCAAAAAAACCAGCACCGAGCGGACCAGCAAACCGATCCATCAAAACAAAAACGCCAAAAGCGATAAACGGTGAAAGTGTCGCCGCTGCCAAGCACCCAACCCCCTTCATAGATGACAACGTTTCCAATACCGGATTAACATGGGGAAAGTCCATATAAGCCGAAAGGTATGGATAGTCGCGCTTCAGTTTGTTGGATGCCATATAACGGTGGTGAATGTGTCTTTCCTAATGTATCACGAACAATTGATCATGTAGGTTCCGAGCTACCCACCGATCTTGCCTTTAACACTCAATCTCCCACCCGCAGAACCAGTCGAACCAGTAGTTCCCCCTCCGCCATTCCCACCACCGGGCTTTTCAGGCAAGTCATTTGGGTCAACCATCATCGTGCCCTTCATGTTCTCACCTTCCATCTCGTCGTTACCCTTCTTAGTCGAAACCTGCAAAAATGTGGCGGTCAAATCGTCGCCAATTGAGTTGCGCATTTTGACAAGCTGATTTATCTTCGATCGCAGCACTAAAATCTCTTTCTCGCCATCGTATTCGACTCTATTGGCTTCAAGCTCTCGCCACTGCAAAGCACCCAATTCTTGACGAGCAAACGGATTCAGAGTCAAAATTGCGTGCCGTTCACCCTTGCGGTACCAATATTCAATCTGTCCTGCCCGCATTGCAATCGGATACTGCCGCAGATTGTCCTGCGAACGAACTGGGTCATCTTGACCCTGAGCTTTCGGTCGATTTGCCGCAACCGAATCCGGAACCAGCGGCACAACTGGTGGTATCCCCGTTTCCTTCGGTGCCGAATCTTCCGGTTTGATTAACATATTAACGACCTTGCCGGTGAGTGTTGCCTTCCCAATCTTTCGCTCAATCACGATCTTGTCGCAACTAACATTGGCATCGATCCCAAAATATTCAACGTTCCCTTCACCCGTGACCACATCCGCCTTACGATCCCATGTCATTTTGTCAGCTTTGACAATCGTGTCTTTGTCTTCGCCCCTTGCTTCAACGTAAGTCCAAACATCGTTCTTCAGGCTCGTTTTCTTTGCTTGAACATTCCACGGTTTTAACTGCTGACCCTCAATTTTGAGCGGACCTTTCCAATTAAAATTTCCCGTCCGAATCTCATTCGTATCAAGGAAGATTGCGACTTCCTTTGTAACGAGATCACCTTTCTCAATCCTCCCCGTCACATCGCCGTTGATCGAAACTCGCTGCACCGCATGGTCATACAAGAACCCCGCCGATTTCAAATCCATCGACTTATCCCAAAGTCGAACCCCGTTCGAAGCAAGAATCGACTTCGCATAAGTGCCGTATTCCGCTCGACCAGCCGTAAACTGATACTCTCGTTTGTCTGAGTTGTAAAACTTTCCGTTCTTGATCCCAATTAACTGAATCGTGCTTCGATCTTTATACACCGTCGCCTCATCGACTAATGCCTCGGTTACAAGTCGATCACCCTGGTACGACTTGATCTGGAAATCCTTAAGAATAATCCCTTGTTCACTCTTAAATTCATCCGGCTTGCGATACGGTTCTAGGGCATCCTGACCCAAAATTGAACCCACGAATTGCCACGTTCCGAACATTGCCGCCAGGAACGCAGTCCAGCCGGCAAAGTTCAAGAGAGATCGCTTAGTTGAGGGTGATTTGAACACTGGTCAAAGAATTGACGTTTGAAACCGTCAAAGTGTTAGACCCGCTCAAGGCTCCGAGAGTCGCATTAACTGTGTAAGTCCCAGTCGGAAGCCAGAGTTTGAACTGCCCTAGCCCATCTGCGGTCACAGTCCGAATCACCGAAGCACCAGATAAAACCTGAACCGATGCCCCGGCGCCGCCGCTCGCAAACGAGCCCGACACATTGAACGGCAAAGGCGGCGGAACGATACTGCCCGTTGGCGTAAGTGAAATCGAACCAACATTCAAAGTTCCACCGGAAGGCGCTCCCGGTGGACTGAAAAATGTCGAGAAGTACCCCGTTTTTTCAACCGAACCTTGGAGACCAAGAAATACGCTGAGCGTGCTCGAAGAGTAAGCGACCTGTGGCATCGTAAAGCGACCATCCGAAGCGGTTAGGGCTGTCCGGCCCGCCATCTTGACTGTCGCACCAGGCACTGGCGCACTCGAAGTCGAATCCAATACTTGACCCGCGATCGTAACCTCCTCAGGGCCAATGTAAATGTCGCGAAGATCGAGGTCAGCAGATACCGGGCCGAGATCAAACGTTCGAACTACTGGACTCCCCGAAGTCGGCGAGTAAGTTACCGTCAATTGCAAATTCCCCGCCGAAGTGTCGATCGTAAAGTAGCCATCAATCGCATCACTGAGCGTTGATTGATCCCCAATCCGAACGGTCGCTTGAGGTGAGGGCGCCGAGCCCGTTTCGATCCAAAGAACGTTTCCTTGAACCGTAATTGCTGTCGGAGCCACTCCTCCCCCGCCCCCGCCGCAACCCAAAATCACAACAATAAAAAGCACGACTAGCGCAAGAAGAGTTTTGTTCACCGATTCACCACCTGAAGCGTAACTTTCGATTGTCCGGCCACAAAGCTAGTCTGACCGTAGGGCGAGATTGAAGTAACCGAACCAAGCCCAAAAATGGTCACAGTTGTCGATCCAAGCAAAGGTGTGTTCAAAATCGTATACCTTCGGCCCGGAACGAGTCCGGCTAAAGTCACCGTAAAGACATCGCCTCTTAGCGGTGGCTTCATTTCGCGGAATAACGCCCCGCCCATCTCCAAACTGGCTTGGAACCCTCCCGGCCCCGTCGGCAAAGGTTGGTCGAGCTGATCGTATCCAGCACTTGCCAGCGCACTTTGACCAAGTTCAATCACGGAGTAGTGACCTTGGGTCGTAGTGATTTCGAGCTTGGATCGCCACGCCCCAGGCGTAATTCCAGTTGTTCTTCCAAGTATTCGAGCCGTGCCTTGATTTGCCATTTTCTGACCCATCAGCAATGCCGAATGACTTGCGACCAAGCTCGAACTTGCTGGAGGTCCAAAAATCAAAACTGCTCCGTCATTCGAGAGTGCCCGGACATAATAAGATTGCCCTGGCACAAAGGTTGTTGCCGGTACAAGCGTTCCCAAATCCGTATTTGTTGGATCAGGGTTGTAGCGATAAAACGTCGATCCGACGAGAATATCCGCGCCCTCTGCCCAAGTCGAAATCGCTTGAGTAGAAGTCGTCACGAGCACATTCGTCGTTGTCAAAGTCGAATTCATTGGCACAGAAACCATGTTCCAACCCGGAACCAAGCTCACCGCCAAAGGAGTCTTTTCACTCGTTCGACTCCGGACTGAAATCGGCGTATCAACCGGCGGACGCACAAAGTAACCAAGTCCTTGGCGAATCTCGCCATCGTCCGGATAGAACTGATATCGTCCCGTAAACGAATTCCACCTTGCCAACAACATTTGGTTATCGTTCAACCCAAAAATCTTCGCTGGATTCGGCCGCAACGGTTCAAACGGTATCGAGATCCCTTGCATCCGTCCCGTCACCGTCGTCGAATAAGTCGGATAAGAACCCGTAGAACGGAAATCAATTGCGAGATCGCCGCGTCCTTTGTTCACCGTCATGGTCTGAATAAGCGAACTATTCGCCGCGTTAATCAAGTCAACTGTGACCTTTTGTTCAAGTGCAAAATTAGGATCAATAATCGATCCACCAAACGAGCCATTGAAGACAGGAAGTGTGGCAAAACCACCTGGCCAAGTCAATTTTATTGCCATGCCAACCGTCGAATCATCAAATCCAACAATCGTTCCATAAACATTGTTGGGCGCCGGATTTGCCCCTGTTGAATAAGCCCCCGCCGGAAGGTAGAGGCGAACATTTTTGCCTTGATAAGGCAGATCCACCGCAGTACGATAAATCTGATTATTGCCTGAGTCTTTCGGGAAGTTCGGAACAACTGATCCATATCCTCCGGCAATCGAAATAACATCATCTTGAGCTGTTGTAAAAAACCGCGTAAAGTCCTTACGCCAATAGATCGGAAACGATGTCCCGCTGAGCAATGTCTCATCGCCGTTCGGAGATGTTTTGAATGCGTTCAAAACAATCCCAAACACCCCAAAGTCTGAAGTTGCACCGGTTGCAACAAATGGAAACGCCTCCGGAACTAAGTTTAAACCCGGATTAACGCTCGTATCCAAAATCGACTGTCGCTGAACCCAATCTGCAAAGCTCAATCCCTCTATCGTCGCCCCAGAATGACCTGCCAAAAGATTGATAACCCCTTGACCAAGCCCAGAAAGCCCCGCTTCTGATTGATAACTCGAAACCGCCCGCTGATAGTAGTCGTTAAATGCCGCAACAAATCCGGGGTATTCAACCAAAACTTTGGCCCATGCCGTGCCCGCCATTTTGTAGCGAAGTAAATAAATGCCTCCTGTGCTGCCTCCAACCGGTAGCGGATCGCTTAGCAAATTAGCTGCGATAAAAACTGGTGCGCCAAGCCCCGGATAATTACTCCACGGATAAACCGCGCTCGAATCATAAAGACTATCAAGAGTCTGCTCAATCTCCCCTGCCGTGCTATTCGGAATCGTGTTCGGCACCCGCGCAATCCGCATTGTTGCTGCTCGAACTAGCCCTTCGTTCCAAGCATCATATGGATAACTCTTGGTTTCCATGTAAGCAAGCAAAAGCGTATGAACAAAGTTGATTCCCGCGCTCGTTGCGCTTTGATAAACCGGGAATCGAATCTCTGGACCACCTGGAGCATTTGGAATGTAAAAACCGCCAGATACTGCCTGCCGCGCTGGGATATCCGCATCGTAATTTAATACTTTTACAGATCCGCCTACCGAAGCCGGACCAAAAACCGTATCCATTGTCGACTTCGAAGCCGCATATGTCGATTCAAGCTGTGTCTTGTAGTCGCTTGGAAACGCTCGCGAACCCGATGTGTCAAACGACAATACAATATCACCACTCGAACTACGACCCCCCCCAACTCGTGTCGTTGGCAATGGAACACAGTTCTTCGTGAGAATAATCCGAGTCGGTACAGAGAAAACCGCTCGATGAGGATCAAGCGACAGCCGCTGCTCACTAAGCAAAGCCATTCGAAGATTGAGGTTCCGAACCGCCGCTTCTGCGACATCGCCATACCCCGCTGGGCTTCGACTCGAGTCCCATTCAACATAAAGGTCGGCTGCCGATGCAAAAACCGCCCCAATTCCAAGAACGAGGGCGGCTGTCGCCGCCCTCAGAAGATTCCGAATAATCATTTGATCTCTATGGAACGAACGTTCCAACCTGGCTAATCGTTCGACTTTCGCCGCCGTTCGCCGTGCCAAGTACGATGTAATAGTATGTCCGTCCCAATTGTAGGGACGGGCCATCGTACACATAACTCAAGCCAGATGTCGTGTTCGTTTGGTAAACAAAGTTCGCGCCACCTGTCGGGAAGCCATCAAACACGAAAACCTGATAGGTGTCGGCACCCGAACCGCCTTGCCAGCTGAACCTTGGCCCAGCCGAAACTGAGTTGATATTCAGCAAGTTCAAAGTGTCAACAACAATCCTTGGGCTCAAAGTGCTTTCGGTGTTGTTGAAGTCAGGGTAAAGCGTCGCAACGGTAGAAAGCGCGTAGCTATAAGTCGAATCCGGTTGAAGACCAATGTCAACGTAGTAGTTTGCAAGCGGATCGAACGAAAGGTCAAGTGCACTAACGCCTCCACTTGCTCCAAATCCTCGATAAACATTGAAGCCCAGCAGGTCGGGAAACTGTATTGAATTCCATTCAAGGTCAGTTTCGACAATCATATCAGTGCGCAGCGAACGAGTTGTCGATTTCGGGTTCGCTTCGTGACCACCGAAATGCTTCTTAGCCCAAGCTAAAGCTCCTCCACCATCTCCGCGAGTCGCATCAGGATGCGAAACCCAAGTAGAAACTGAACTGACAACCGGGGGGCTCAAGGATGGAAGACCCGGATCATCCAACGTGAAATTGATCGTTCGCGTTTGCTGATTACCCAAAGTGATGAATGTCTGATCACTTCGATAGCCCCGACCCGTGGCACTTAATGTCAAATCGCCCGATGGAACTTGCTTCATCTCAAAGTTCCCGTTCGAATCCGATACCGCGCGCACACTCGAACCAAGTCCGACAAAAGCAAAAACACTTGCACCTTGGAGCAAAAAGCCGTCGCGATCACGGACTGTTCCGCGAACCGTGCCGACTTCACTTTCCGGCGCAACCATGACGTTAACATTGTTTTGTTGAGCATTCTCAAGGTTAAAAATTACTGTCCGCCCAACATACTTTGTCCCGTTGACGAATCCTTCAGCTCGGACTTCAACATCCCCATCCTTAAGATTTTCCAAGAAAAACGCGCCGCTTGTCGATGTTTTTGTACTGCGGCCGTTGGCCGTCACCGTCGCATCGCGGAGCGGATCCGCATCACGCGTCAAAACAGTGCCGGTGATTGTCGAGGTTTTCGGACCTGTTTCACCGCCGCATCCAGAGACAACGAGTACCCCAAGGGCCAGCAGTCCAACTAAAATCAAATTCATTCCATGCTTCATAGCAGTCACTCGTTGATACTAACGTTCAATTTGGTGTCTTCGTTACCGGCCAAAGTTAAACGCAAATTCGAAGTCCAAAGTTCTGGCCCGATAGGCGCCACTTTGGAAGAGCAAGTCATTACTCTTGTTGTCGTTGAATCGATACCTCACGTTCAGAGCCAACGACTGCCATATCTGATATTTATAAACCAAGCTCCAATCAAGCTGAGTCTGAGGCAAATATCCCGTAATGTTTCCGTAGTTCACCGAGAGCCCAAGTGATTGACGAGAACCCAATTTGTAGTCAGCAAAAAGATCAAATGCTACATTGTCCTGGGCAAATGTGCTCGACCCTCCCGAGAGCAAAATGCTCCCGCTTGTTCGGTAGCCAAAATTACCGAAACGACCATTCATAAACCCAGTCGCCGTCGTCGTTGTGCTTTTCAATGCAGAGTTGGAAAAATTTGTCGAACTGATATTGAAATCGCCACCCAAAAAGTGACCTCCACCCAAGTCGTAGTCCATCCCTAAGCTCGCGCTTTCAGTCTTACTGTTGGATGAAACACTACCGTTCGATTGATAAATCACGCCATTGGCGCGCAGCCCAAGCCGTTCACTGGGTTGCCATCTTAGACTCAAGCTCGTATTCTTCCCGCTCGTTGCCCCGTTCCCGAAACCAGTACCCGTGCCCGACGTAAAACCGTTTCCACCGTAACCATTTCCGTAACCTGTATCAAGCCCCGGAACGCTCGAAACCGATCCCGAATCGTGATCGGAGAAACCAAGCCGAGCCGTAAACAGTTCCCCATTTCGATAATTCACTGCTCCCAAATAATCATGCCCCGAACCCGATTGTCCATTTGATCGAATTTTATTGAGTCCGGCTCCCAAAGTGAATCCCCAGTTCGAACCCGTTGCGTAATCAGTTTGCAGTCTCAAGTTGGTCAAATCTGCACTTTGAGTGCCCGAAACTTTCTGCTGGTCAACCGACAAACTTGTAGTGAATCGTCCGAACGTCCGATTTGTCGAAAGCCCAATCGAATCAATCTTATTCCGCGATGCCTGATTTCTCGTTTCATTGCGGCTCGTGCTCAATGTAATCGGCCATGCCACTTTAGGGTCGGTAGTCAAGGCGTAGTCAGCAAAAGTTCGAGTAAATCGAGTGCTCTGGAAAGTCGAGCCCCCATTTGTCAACGACAAAATGTTTGAGTTAATATTCCCAAAATTAAGTAGTCCATTTTTGCCTGACTTTAGACTCGCTCGCCAATCGTTTACACGTTCATTTCGGCTAAACGTTGCCGATTGAATACTCACATAGCCAGATGGGACATCCCTAAAGTTTGCCGACAAATTCCAGGGTCCAACTTGATATCTACCCGAAACCCCCCTCGCTGTCCCACTGGATGGAGTCGGAGTATTTGTTGACCGTCCCGTAGCCTGAGTGTAGGCAAGCGAACCGTTTTTGCCGAATCGGTATGTGTAATCAAGCCCAAAAACCTCGCGGTCACCCTGAATCGAACCAGAAGGTTGAGGTGTGTAAAGAACGTCAATTTGCGACGTCGAAGGCATAAACCGATTGAAGTAAAAAATGCTTGAGTTAGCCGGATCAAGACGCCAGTCAATATCTTGAGCCTGCAAAACTCCATCAACCCGAATCACTATGGGCTGAGAGAGCAGAGGCTGAAATTGAAGGAAATAAGGTGTGCTTGGTGCGCCAAACCCTTGGTACTTTTCTAGCCGCGTCGAAAAACCACCAGAACTTCCCGTGACTTGCCGTGCACCCGTCAAGCCGAGTGTCCCAAGTTTCCCGAAACTGTAGTTGATTCCCAGCCCTTCAATTCGCCCTGCTGAACCCGAGAAGTTGAAAGACTCGTAAGTTGCAACAATCGTGCTTGTAGGCGGAATTATCTTGCTTTCCAAAGTCTGACGATTCAAAAATGTAATCGCCCCAAGATCGTAATCAATTGTGTAATCCTGGCCCAGAAGCTGTAAAACCCCATCTACCTCAACGCGCTCTGACCCTCGAACGATTTGGTTGCTTTGAAGATAAAAAGGGCCAGCTGAATTGTTCCCAGCAATCGAAACTGAACGCGGCTCACCCCGTGTCTCAGTCCGAACGAGGCCCGCTTGAAGCGGCCCTTTCTTATAGCCGGCTGTAAACCCATTCACCGAGTTGTTAACCGTGATAAACCGATTTCGAGTCGGCAAAGTCGCCTGAATATCCCCATATTCCGCTTTGAAAGTTCGGTCGTCGTACCATAACCGATACCGCTGAGACTGAGGATCAATAAAACGCGCGTCTTGAACGTTAGCGTCAAAGTTGAGCCACCCGAGAACATCTCGCCCCTCCAACTTCAAGTAGCCCAAATCAGTAATACGGCGATCCCCAAAACCTCCGTCGTTCGTTACATCGTATGCGGTGCGATCGCCACTCACATTGCGAAAATGAACTGTTACGCGTCGCTCACCAAATATCTTAATTTTATTGATAATCTTATCTTTCGTCCACTGAATCGCCTGCGACTGACCAAACGACGAAGCCGACAAAACCACAGCCATGGAGAGGACAAGCGGCTTAGACACCCATACAATCCCGCAGGGCTTGGATATTTCCTTGCGCAGCTTTCTTCTGTTCTTCAAATTTTTTCTCAACGGTTTTGGCGTATACGTCACGATCTCGCATGAAGCTCTGGAACTGGGCAAATAGCCTGTCCCCCGTCGCTCCCTGGATAGAAGGAGGGGTTGGCAAGCCCATGAGGTTCGAAAAGGCCGTAACTTTGGGGTCATAACTCACCATCATCGAAGGAACACCCATCGTAGCGGCAAGAATTCCTGCATGGAGACGCATCGCAATCACCGCTTCCATCCGCCCAACCCGTTGCTGAAACTGAGTTGGATTCGTTAAACCTTTAAGATCAGGAACCTTCCCGCCATGAATTTTCGCAATCGCGTCGATGATCTTCGTATCTTCTTCGCTATCCATCTGCATCATGACTGGCGAATAGTTGTTCTGGCTCATCAACTTAACTAAATCAGCAAACGCCGAAATAACTGCTTTGCTTTTATCTTTGCCCCAAGGTCGTACCGAAACCCCAATGGTTTTCATTCCGGCAACCCCAAAATTTGCCGTATCTTCATCGGTCTTCGGGATCGGCAACATATAAGCGCAATCTCCTGTCAACCGAGGCGACTGACTAACACCAAGCGCGCGCAGAATACTAACACTCCCCGGATCTCGAACCGCAATCATATCCGCCGCATTAAACGCCCCCGCCGCCATTCTCTTCCCAAGAAATCCGTTCAGTGGCCCAATCCCCTGTCCCAACAAAATGACCTTCTTATGGTTTTTTTTAGCCTCCTTCACCAGATTGGAGTAATAAGCCACGCTTCTTGATGAAGTGACATCTTGAAAAATACTTCCTCCCGGAAAAACCAATGCGTCGCATTCAGAAATGGCCGTCTTTATCGACCCAATATCCATCCTCGGGATCCCTTGAACTCCCAGATGGCGCATCATACGCTCCGGTGAACCCGCAAGCGCTCGATACTGGAAATTGGTGCCTTCTAATCCGGTGATAAAACCCTTCAAAATGGCGTCATCGCCCAGGTTTCCCGCCCCGAAATAGCCCGCGAGCAAAAGTTTGGCCATCTAAAGTTTTTCTTCCCTAGTTGAATCCGGAACATACCGGCGAACAATCAACCATCCCAAGGCACCGAGTATACACCCGAACAAAAGCCCAATCGCGATGCGGATAAGGCTCAAATGGATCGGCGTATGCAAGTGACACAAAGTGTTAACAATGCTCGTTTGACCAATTGCGCCAACGATTAACAGGAATCCTCCAACAATCCGCCATTTAGGGTCAAGTGTTCGGGCCCAAATTGCCAGTCCAACAAACAATGCTGGGTTACCAATCATGAATTCTTTCGTTCGCGGGCGGACAACAAGCCATTGGTCAAGCAGATCCCTAAGCTTCAACTCCATCCCGCTCACCGCTGCCGGATTATCGTTCCCGGTGCGCATATACATAAACCCAAGTCCAAGCAAGACAACAATCGAAGTCAATGCCGACCCCCAGACAATCGGCTGTTTCATTGCCTCCTTCCAATCAGTTAGTTTTTGAATAATGATCCACGCTGCTACAAAAACGGGAAGAAAAACTGCGACCTTGACACCAGTGAAAATGTCGACGTGGAGCATATATTTAAGCCCAACAAGTAGGCCCGCAACCGGCAACCCACCGACAATGCTGATCGCCGACATTCCCAAATAACTCAGCCAAATATTCCGATTTGGCTTTTCAAAAAACCAAATGTAACCCAAAATCGGAAGCAAAACTGTGCTTGCCAAAGTCGCAATTTCACGTGTCGCGCCCAAGTTAGGCATCAGCCCAATCGCAACACCAAGTGCAACCAACCCCAGCGGATACTTGAAACTGACCATCTCGCCTAGCCGCAGAAGTGTAAACACCAACCCCGGAATCAACACCAAGCCAAGCAATGCACGAAGAACGGGTGACACATCCGGCTCAACGTACGGCCTTGGCGCCTTAACCATCAATCCATCGTGTTCTAGTCCTTGCTTAATGGAATGGATTAGGTCAGCAAAGTCGGTAAGTGGATGCTCGGAACTTGCAACATTTGGTCGAATTAGCAGCAACCGAATGTTCCTCTCTCGTGCCGCTTTCACATACCGTTCAACGATCGCCCCCATGGGCATCCGAATCAACTCTGCCGACTGCGCCGCATGAAGTCGAATCGCATTCTCCGGATCCTGTGTAACAAGCAGTGACTCCCCAACGGTCTTGCCAAACTCAAGTGGCACAAAGTTGATGGAGTTAGTATCCAAATGAGTCTGCGTGACATCAAGCAATCCCGGGCTTCCTAAAACCATATCACCAAGGGGCAAATAGTATTGAACTACTCCCGTAGAGTGCAAGTCATCAAATACCGTCCTAATGTACTCCTCAGTCGCACCGTTTGGGTTACCAAGTCTAGCTAATAATGGAAGGCTATTTTCCTTTGCGGCGCGGATGTCGCGGCTCGGCAATCCAATCGGCAATCCTCTCAGGACATTCACATTTCCACTATCAAAGGCACCATCAAATTTTGGATCTGGGTTTAGACGAGTTGCCGCAAATTTAAGAACGCGATCAACCTGTGGTTTTGAGCCAAACACGCTAATTTTGTCACCAAGAACCGGCCCAATTGTAAGAGTTCCGTTAGAGACGAGTTCCCCCACCGTTTGCTCATTGCTCGCCAAAACGTTTGCTCCAGCTGTTTTTAGCCGGATTAGACCTTCGTCAAAAGTCATACGCTGACTCGCCGCTAGTTCTGCAACCACATCCCCTTCAATAACGATCCCCACTGCGCGATTTGCCTGCTCCGCCTTGTACCGAGGAATGATATTGGCTACGCTCGTAACCGCCGTCAAAACCAGCGAAACCGTCAGCCACCAAGGCCACTTAGTCATCATCAAAATCTTCATCCTCTACGATAGGGACATCCTTCAAAACTGCATGGCGTCCGCCCATCACCAAAATCGTGACCATGCCCGCCAAAAATCCACCAACATGTGCCCAGTTGGCAACTCCCTGCTGAGGAGAAAAAACCTGGAATAAAAACCAAATAACCAACAGAATCCAACTTGTCACCGGGAAAGGCCAAAAGAAAAACGGCGGAATGACAACTTTGATTTTCGAGCCAGGAAACAGCAAGAAATATGCCCCCAAAACTCCGCCAATCGCTCCGCTCGCTCCAACCGTTGGAACATCCGAACCCGGATTCACAAAAATATGCGCCGCCGCTGCAAAAAGCCCCCAAAACAGATAATAAAGTGCAAATTTTGGTGGTTTAATCGCCTCTTCAACTGCCGGACCAAACGCCGCCAAAAACAACATATTGCCAACTAAATGCATGAGGTTGCCGTGCAAAAACAAACTCGTAAAGACTTTCGCTAACTCAATCGGGTCACCGTTCGCCATAAAAGCTCGCATCACCTCATTGGGCCGCATCGCAAGGTCAGCAAAACCGATATTCGGGCCATTCAATCCCCCGTTCCGATCCCAAAGATAAATAAGCACGTTCAAGCCAACCAGCGTCCATATAATGACTGCTGGATTCTTCCGAATCATGTTATCCCTGAGTGGGATCATATCCGCACCATCTTACTCGCGCAGAAACATCTCCGTTTCGCCCTCACTGATCCCAAAAAACACCAACCGACCCCGAATCGTTCGTTTTGATCGCATTCTTGGCCCCATTGCGGGCATATTTTGCCGAACTTGAGTAAGAATCGTTGCCGCTTCCATCAATAAAGAGACCTAACCCAAGTGACAAAGATCGCAACGACCCTTCTGGACTCTCGTTGGATTGTCCCAAAACCGCCTGGCCCGGGGCCACATAATCGTCATCGCCCGCCAAATCAATAAATACCCCGAATCCATTCGCGTTACCACCGCCAAATGCCAAGCTGCTTCCCATGTATCTATCGTTACCTGCTGAGTCGATAAGCATTCCAAGCGAAAAATCATGTCCTGCCCCCTGTGTCATGTTTGTCGTGCCGACATATGTATCTGCTCCCTCATCATCCTGCAAATAGCCAATCGCAAAATGTGCCGCCGACCCCTGTCCGTACCAAACAGAGTTGTATTGATCATCCCCGTTCCGATCCCAAAGCCCGCCAAAGCCCATCCAATACCCCGTCCCCTGAGCAAAAACTCCCGCCGAGTAACTATCTTTCCCTTCTAGGTCAAACAACAACCCAAACCCACCCGACAAACTATGTCCAAATATGTAATCAAGCCGAATCCCATACCCCGCTCCCTGACTCATTGAAACATTGTGAGTTGCCGATTGCGGCGATTTGAAGTCAAGAATCTCATCTTCAGCGATATATCTGTCCGAGCCACGCCGATCAACCAGCCACCCAACCCCATCCGTCATACCGCAACCCTCACCCTGAGTAAATATTCGATATTCATCGTCTCCATTCATGTCTTCGAGAATCCCTAACCCAAAAAATCCGTACCCGATCGAGTTCGTGTAAGCATCATAGGTGTCCTTCCCATCTGCGTCCATTAGGTAACTCACCCCAAAAGTCGCCGATCCAAACGCCTGCCCCGCCGAGCGATAAACATCATCGCCAGAAAAGTCAGCGATAATGCCAATCCCAAAAAATCCACGCCCCGGCCCAGATTCAAGTCGTTGTTTTGCGCGGCTGGAGCCGAGTCGAACGGGTTTGCCTTTATAACCCGCATCCCCTAAATAAAAATCGCTCCCCTTCGCATCAATCACCGCGGAACACCAGGAGTTCGATCCTCCAATATAAAAATCAGCACCTCCAAAATCAATCAGCAAGAAGACATTCGACAAATCGGTCGTCTGCGACTGAGTATCTTGAATAATAACGTCGCCCCACTTCGTCGCTAGCTTCCACCGAAAGTTACCTATTGTCTCAGCCGATTCAATAAATGGTCGAACCGCATTCACACAAGCTGCAATGTCCTGCGATCCTGCAACCAGAGTTCCCAACTGAACTCCATGCGCCAAGTTGAGCCACTCCGTAAAAGACTTCGCATCTGTCCCTGCAAACGCCTCAGATTGAGTAAGTTGCTTGAGCCGGGCCAGCTTCGCTGAGTCAGGAAATGTCGCATTAAAAAGTGGTCGTTCCGCCAGTGCGCAGTCCATCAAAATCGCGAGAGCCCGTTTCGCCGCATCGGGCACCAATCCTTCACTCGACGCCTCCGAAGTCAACAGTCCCTCCGATCGATATTTATCAACAACACGTCCGAGTGCCGAGCCATCCTTATGCATTCCGACAAAATTTGCCGACGGATCTGCGAGTAAGTCCCGTCGCGATCCGAACGAGGTCAGCCGCGAAGCCGCCGCCAGCAATTTGTGGGGCTGACCATTCGAAAGCAGCACATCCCGCTCAGTGACATCCATGAACTTCGGGGTTTCCCAGGGTGAACCAGCAAGCGCCAAAACGATTGGATTTTGAAACTCACCGGTTCGATAATATGCCAGCGCGACAGGATCAAAAACCGCCGATTGCCGAGTTAATCCTCCCGCACCCAGCGCGGCGTCCAAAGCATTGTCTAAACTACTACTATTCGGGGAAAGAAACGCTGAGGAACAAATGAGGGCGGCTAAAGTGATCATTGTTTTATTTGCGATCTGTTTGCAGGTCGTGGCGATAGCTCAAAGGTCAGACGTTTTTGCCATGCCACCAAGCATCGCATTTGATGAATGGCGACAAGTCAGTCGAACCGATGAGTTCTCAGAATTTCGCGAAACGTTCCAATCGGCGCTTCCTTCGGGCGACCTAACGAACGACCAAATCGAATTGCAAGTGTTTGTACCTGCATCATCAATTGGAAAACCGCCAGTCGTAATTCTGCTCAATTATTGGGGAGCAACTGATAGCGAACTTGAACGTCAAACCGCCGCTGAACTCGCATATCGTGGAATCGCCTCCGTTATCGTTCCGTTGCCATATCACTTGTCTCGAACCCCACCCGGACATGCCAGCGGCGAATTAGCCATAACCCCCGACCCAGAAGCGCTGAAAAAAACCATGACCCAATCGGTCAGCGATATCCGAAGAACCATTGACTGGATTAAAACTCGCACCGAATTCGACGGCGAGCAAATCGGCATAACCGGCACAAGCCTAGGCGCAATCGTATCCAGCCTTGCGTTCGCCGTTGAACCGAGAATCAAATCGGCCAGCTTCCTTCTTGGGGGAGCCGACCTCGCCTACCTCATGATGAATTCATCAAGAACGACAAGTCAGCGCCATATACTCACCGAGGCCGGCTGGACTGAAGAGTCACTTCATAAAGTCCTCCTCGAAATCGAGCCCACAACCTATCTAAAGCCCGACGATGCTCGCCCGAGTTATGTTATCAATGCTAAGTACGACACAATCGTCCCCTTCGAATCGTCACGGATCCTGACCAACGCACTTGCAAACCACACCGAACTCACTCTCGAAACCGGGCACTTCGGAGGATTTCTCGTCAAAGATCGACTGATAAGTTCGATTGCCAAATTTTTTGACGCAACTCTACGCGGCAAAAAATTCTCCGCTCCCGATAAATTTTATTCTCCAACTGTCAGATTCAGTCTTATGCTCGATACCGAAACAGGTCTCCAACTCGGCGCTGGTCTTGATCTATGGCGATCGAACGATCGTGCCGATATTTTTGCGGCTGCCTTTATCACCCCAAGTGGCCCGCGAGCTTATTTTGGCTTCCAATTAGGAAATGGTGTGTCAATTGGTGCAATGTTTTCGCGCTCTGGAACGTCCCCTGGATTGGTATGGAGCACAATCTTTTAAACGACTTCTCGCTTGTCGCTCGCGAGAATGTGGTTCAAACGTATCTAGCCCTCGCTCAATCGCTCCCCGAAACCAAAATTGACAAACGACCGGACTACACACGGGTCAAAGGCAAATGGCCGCTTTCTTTCTGCCATTTTGCCGCTGATTTTAACACCCGTCGCCGCGCCGAAGACCTTGCAAAAGAACTTCGCGCTGAGTCAAACAATACCGATGGCCTTTGGGTTTTCCTCCTTCCGGGTGATGAGCCTGATGGACTGCACACCCACCTCCTCGACGAAGGATTCAGTCTTCGTCAGTGTCTCTGCCAATTCGGTCGGCAAGCTAAAGGCTCCTGGGTCGAAGACCTTCAAGAAGCTCAAGACGCCGACACTCGCCTCAGAATTGGAAAGTTCATGGCGGAGCAATTCTTTCCCTTTTCCTCTGGAGAATCACGCATGCTCGTCGCCCGGAGCACCGCCCTCTCCATTGCCAATCTTTTTTATATCGGGTCACCCGAAAGACCAGAAGCCGCCATGATGCTGAGTAAGTCTAAAAACGCGGTTGGGCTATACAACCTTTGCGTTGATGGGAAATCTCGAGGACATGGAATCGGTACAGATCTCGTTGAATCGGCCCAGGCACTTGCATCGCAATATGGCGTTCCCCTCACCCTCCAGTGCCACGCCAGCCTCCGAAAGTGGTATGAAAATCAGAATTTTCGACAAACCGGCACCCTGCATGCGTTTTTTCGCGGTCTAAGTAGCAAAACTGATATACTATAGGTCGGAACACCTATCAAATCTGGTGAGGATAATGCTCAAACGCCGGGGATTCACGCTTGTTGAACTCATAGTGGTAATTGCCATCGTCGCAATTATCTCGGCGATTTTGTTCCCAATTTTTGCTCAAGCGAAGTCCCAAGCATTCCAAATTTCGTGGGGTGAATCTGCTCGCCAAGTTGCTCTCAGCACTCGACTCTATGTCGACGACTATGACGACACCGTCATGTTGCCTCGCCACAATCTCAACGCGGGTGCCGATGCGTCTAATGACCGCACGTGGGTTCAATCACTCCTCCCTTACACATCCAACTTCGAAATTTTCTTCTGCCCAATCGATAAAACTCGACCCGCGCAAACATCAATTTTCGACCCCGATCTCAGCATCGGTGACCCAACCGCACGGTACTACGAACAGTCCCAAAGGACGAATCTCGGCTACAACTACGCTTACTTCGCTCCAATCTATCGCGACGGTCAAAACTGGAAAATTGCCCCCCGCACAATCTCAGAAATTGAGAACCCGAGCGGTACGCTTCTCTTCGGTGACTCTGCCTGGAAAGTCAAAAATGGAGTAGCCAGCGGAGGAGGAAACTATCTTGTCATCCCACCTTGCCGATACCAAAGGCAATCCGCAACTGTTGTCGATACCTTCGTTCCCAGTTCAAGTTCCAATGCCACCGTTCAACTTTTTGAAAATGGATTGGCCTGGAGCACTACATCGCAGCTCTGGCGCAGTGAAGCTGGCGGACTCTATCCTTGGTTCAAAAAGTCACTTACTATTACGTTTTTGGATGGTCACGTCAAGCAAGTTCCATTGCCAGATGTCACTGCTGGTTGCGATGTCAAGGAAAATTGGCAAGGCTTTATCGTCGACAGTTCTCGCTACATCTGGGATCTTAAGTAAGGCTCTCGGCACTCCGGCCTAATCTTTCAACTCAGTCTCTGCCCATAATTTGATTAGCACTATGAAGGTCAGCATTATTGGCGGTGGCGGTCGCGTTGGTTCAGACGCAGCTTTTGCCCTGCAACTCGGTGGAATTGTCAAAGAAATAGCCTTGAATGACGTTAACGAAGATCTCGCAGCCGGTGAGGCCCTCGATCTCCGACACGGTTCAAGTCTCCTCAACAACCAAATCATCACGAGTGGTGATTACGGCGTCGTTAATGGGAGCGATTGTGTAGTTATCACCGCTGGTCTGCGACGAAAACCCGATGAAAGTCGCCTCGACCTCATCAACCGCAATGTCGGCCTATTTTCTGGCATCCTCGAAAACCTCAAGAACGTTAAGCTTAACGACGGCGCAACCATACTCGTTGTCAGCAACCCTGTTGACATCCTTACCCATCTAACTGTCGAAGCTGGCATCGTGCCCCAAAGCCAAGTTCTTGGTCTCGGGACTGTCCTTGATACTGCACGCTTCCGCAGCCTCCTCGCCGATCACCTAAAAGTCGGCGCGTCTGATGTCAAAGCCCTCATTCTGGGTGAGCACGGCGATTCAATGGTTCCGATATGGAGCAGCGCAACGATTAACGGCGTTTCAATGCACTCCATTCCTGGATTCACTTCCGAACTCGGTGTTGAAATTTTTGAATCAACGAAGAAATCTGGTGCAATTGTCATCGCCCAAAAGGGTGGAGCTGGTCGAGCCGTCGGTGTCTCAATCAAAGAGGTTGTTGAAGCGATCGCCCTGGATAACCACAAACTCCTTCCAGTATCTGCTGCTCAATCCGGCAAACTCGGAATCAAAGACATTTCACTTTCACTTCCAACTGTCGTTGGCCGACATGGCGTTGTCGATATCTACGAACCAGCTGTAAGTGATTCAGAACGAGAACTATTGCTCAAGAGTGCAGAAGCGCTTAAGGCAACTTTTGCCCTCGTGAAAGGCTAACTTCTCAAAAGTTCGATCGATTACAAAAACTGGTCAAGAGGACTCAATTCTCTTGACCAGACTCATTTTATGGAACCTTGTAACCTAAAAAACCGTGTATCTCCATGATATGAAACTGGGGCATGTGGAGCTATTTTGCAAAAGCTGTGAGTCAACGCGTGATTTTTATGTCAACCAGCTTGGCTTTGAAGAAACCGAAGTCCAAGGGGGAAAATATATCTGGCTCCGATCCGAAGAATCAGAAATATTGCTCCGCCCGGGTCGATTTAAAAGTCGGGCAAAAGACTACTCAGAATCAGAGGCCGCCCTAGTTGTTTACTGTACCGATCTAACAAATTTCACAATGCAATTAACCGATGCTGGTATCGAAATTGGTGCACCCGACGGGTCCCCGGACTGCATCACCTTTCGGGACCCCGACGGTCGCTGGCTTCAAGCTGTAGAAAACTATTAGGTCCTCCCAAACTGAACCTAAGGAACTCTCCAATCGTTAACACAAGTAGTTGATTACAGAGGTGCAAAGTGAAAATCCGAGATTACGAGTCAGGCCGAACCCTCACAGATATAGATATCGTCCTCAGCCGCGACGAAGCTGAAGAACTATCCGCCTATCTGCACCGACTCCTTGCAAACCCCTCGCTCAATTTTGTGCAACTCAGTAATGTGGAAGGGATGTATGTTTCTTCCGAAGTTTCAGTTACTCTAGAGAACTCACGCGCAGATACCCTTTCGAACGCGCCATTTCGATCAGCTTAACCAATTGGTTGAGGCGATTTGAATCTGCAAATCTTTCTGCGAGTCGTTCGATCACCGTGATGTCATTCTTTCGGTGGGGGAATGGCGGCTCTATGTCGAGATTTTCCACTGCAAAAACGTGTTCCGCCGCTGAGGCGGTTAGGCGAGGGTTTGACAAATACGCATCAGCGAGAAAGTAACGAATCATCGGACTTTCTTTGTGCCTCAGCAATTCTTCCGCCAGTCGCGCCATCCCTTGCCTCAGCCAGCACCGATGATACATTTCCACGACTGCCGCTGCGACGCCCGGATCATCAGCAATCGTTTTGAGCAACGGATTTGGCTCTCGCCCTTCTGCAACCGCCGTATTGAGAAAAGCTTCCGCCTTCAAAAGCGGCTCAAGCGGCATTAAATAGTGCGCATTAGGAAGTTCGCGATCCTCATCAGTGCGCTCTCGCCCACGTTCTCGCTTGATGGATGCCTTGAGCCACCAGCCCAGTCCATCCTCGGCGTGATACGCCAAGAATTTCTCCATTGCTTCATCTGCCTTGCCCCACTCCTGAGTGCGCACTCGGCCAACTGCCAGCAATTCACGCGTCAGGGCTTCCAGTCCCATGATTCGCTCTATATCTTTTACCGAATCATCCATTTGGTCAATAAGAATGTCCAGTTCGTTATGGGGAAACTTGAATTTCCTAATCTTATCAACAAATGGCACGGGTGGCCATTGCGCAACACTGGCACCTGCACTATCACGGACAGCAATCGCTTCAATGACACCTGGCAATTGTGTCAAATCAGTGGAATTTAATGATCCAACCTTTTGGTTGATTGCAGATTCGAGAGTCTGGCCGTTCACCTGTAGGAATACTTTGTAGTCACTTGTGTCGCCATGCGCTTGAATATGAAGTGAATCTTCATCAACTCCAATCGAAACCGCCGTATCACCACAACGAAACTCACCGATCCCGGAATAAGGCACCATCTCGACTCGCCATTCATCTATTCGTCGTCCTCCAAGCCGACCATCTATCGGCATCGTAGCAAACTCGCCCTCGTCACGCCACCCCATGTCACCATCCGGATCCACAATATCCAGTCCGCCACCATCCACACCATGAATTACGATCCCCGAACGAGCCACATTCGAAACCCACGCCCGATTCTGAATTTTTTGCTCTAAGATGATCACTGCCCGATCGGGCGGCAAAGTCACAGCACCGTGCCAACTCAAATCCCCATCCATCTCAAAGAGCATCACCGCAGCTTTGCCTGTTTCAGATGCGGCCTCAATAACCCTAAAATCAACTGCCCCAAGCGAGTTCCTGCGACCCGAACCCGCCAAAAATTCAACTCCAAATCTCCCCTCAACCCCCCGTATCCCCCCTTCAACGAGCTTCAATCGATCCGGTACCTTCAAAATATCAGTGCTGGTCCTCAAATCGTGAATCGCCACGATCCGACCGCCTAATTGAGGGCAAATTGCTACCCGCAAAAACCTACTTTGAAGCCAAATCAAGCCAATCTGGTGCTCTTTTTCTTCAGTTCCCAATCGCAGTGGAACCTGGGGGTACGATGGCGTAGCTTTTTCGCCAACCGAATCGGCAATCACGTCGGTAGCCAAAACTCCGACAAAATCCTCATTGACTTGAACGTTCAAGGAATCCTCCAGTTTTTTCAAACGTTGGTCAAAATAGCAGGTAGGGAAGGCAAATCGTTGCGAGTCCCAAAAAATCAATCCAAAATACTGGAACAAAAACAATGGCAAAAAAATTCTTCCCACAATTCGTCAAGTGGTTGATCATTCCCACCGTAATGGGAGCGGTAGGCTTTTTTGCGCTTGGGCCAAAAATTGGAGATACCGGAATTGTCTCAACGGTTGAACCTGTAAAAGACCTGATTGAGGATAATACAAGCGGAGGAACTAGGGATCCAATCAATGTTCCGGAAGATAAGGGCAAGTTTGGAAACGTCAAGCTTGATGTCAACCTAACCAAGGACGACAAGTCAAAGCCCGACTCCGCAACGAAAAAACCGGAAAAAACCGAATACTTCTCTCCCGACGCTGGAACTCAACATGAAGAGCTCTCGGATCTCCCCAATACGCCAACGACATCGGGAAATGAAGAGCCAATTCCAAAGTCAAACAGCGACGACAGTGGCTGGTAGCCGCTAGATACCGAAAAATTTCTCCGCATTGCGAGTTGTTTTTTCTCCGACAACTCCTTTTTCCACCCCAAATACCCCCGCCAGCCCCTCGCAAATATGCCCCAGATACTTTGGATGATTCGGCTTTCCACGGTAAGGAACCGGCGATAACCATGGCGCATCTGTTTCTAACACCAGTCGATCGAGTCCGATAAATTCAAGCGCCGATCTTAAGTCATCTGCTTTCTTGTAAGTCACTGGACCATCAACTCCAAAAACACAATTGAGTTCGAAACACCGTTGAGCGTCATCCAAATTTCCTGCAAAACAGTGCATCAAATAGGGCATCACTGAGCGGTTTTCAAGCACGTCAAGTAGCGCCGAATAAGCCTCGCGGCAATGAAAAACAACCGGTTTGCCAATCGATTCTGCTAGCTCAAGTTGATCCAACAAACAAACGGTCTGTTGCTCCAAAGAAGAATAATCCCAGTGGAAATCGAATCCAATTTCTCCAATTCCCACACATTTTTCGTGTTGAGCAAGTGCTTCGATTTTCTTCAACTCAGCCGTCGAATATTTTGCCGCCGAAGTCGGATGCCATCCCACAACCGCAAAAACATTTTCGTGCGCCTCTGCAATCTCAATTGCAATCTCACTCCATTCCGTATCAATTCCAACAATAATGAGCTTCTCAACCCCTGCATCATGCGCTTCTCGAACCGCCAGACCAGGGTTTGGAAAAGCTTTGGCGTCATTCAAATGACAATGCGTATCAATCATGCCCGGTCTAAGTTACACTGGTACCAAGCGTAAAGGTAGGCATAACACAACCTCGATGCGACAAATTTCGTAAGGAAAGGAGAAGAAAAACGGCAATGTTGGCAATCTATTTGGTCACGGCAATCATCGGACTTGGCCTCATTGTATTTTCAGCTCTGGGTGGACTAAGTGAGCATGGAGATTTTGACCACCAAGTCGAAACGGAATCCGAAGTCAGCACCGGATTTGGCCATGACCTCCAAACCGATTCCCATTCAGGACTAGATTCGCACGATGCCGACCATGCGTCCGATTTTTGGCTCCCATTTTTTAGTCTGCGGTTCTGGATATATCTCACCGGTGGCTTCGGCGGATTTGGATTAATTCTCACCATGATGGGAATCAAAGAGCAACCGATTCAATTCGTTTCGGCCCTGATAGTGGGACTCATCATAGGCACGGTTGCCGCCGTGACGATGCGCATTCTCAAAAAAAGCGGGAGCAACAGCTCTGTTTCTGATCGAGACTTTGTCGGACTCGCCGCCAAAGTTCTCGTGGCCCCTGTTGATGCCAACCCCGGCAAAATCAGACTTGCTATCAAAAACGAGACAATTGACGTTTTGGCCCTCCCTTTGGATGGTCACACAATCGCAACGGGAGACCAAGTGGTTGTCGTTTCAGTGGATGGTGCCCATGTAACTGTCGCCAACGCTGAGAAATACTTAGACAGTTAAAAAAACAATGGAAGAACTCAAAATTATTCTGATGTCCGCCGGCCCCGGAGCCGTGCTTGGACTTGTTGCACTCATCTTTTTTGCCTTCTTGGTGCGGTCGTTCCTCAAGATCGCTCCGCCAAATGAAGTCCTCGTGATTTCGGGACAAAAACAAGGGAAAGAGCAAGGATACCGAACCTACTTTGGGGGCAAAGCCTGGGCATTCCCCATCATCCAAAACGTTGGGCGAATGAGCCTTAACACAATGGAAGTACCGATCACGGTACGCAACGCCTATTCAAATGGCGGGATCGCCATGAATGTCGAAGCCATCGCCAACATCAAGGTAAGCAGCGACCCGAAGAACATCACGAACGCAATCGAGCGCTTCCTCAATCGCGACATCAACGAAATCCGCCGGGTCGGTAAAGAAACTCTCGAAGGACACCTTCGCGGAGTCGTTGCGAGCCTCACACCTGAGCAAGTCAACGAAGACCGACTGGCCTTCGCCGAAAAATTGACACAAGAAACCGAAGAAGACCTCGTCAAACTCGGACTTCACCTCGACACCCTCAAAATTCTTCACGTGAGTGACGAAGTTGGTTATCTCGATGCCACCGGTCGCAAGGCAATTGCCAACGTGATCCGATCAGCAGAAATCGCCGAATCGGATGCCCGACGCGGAGCTTCTCAATCCGAATCTGAAAACTTGGGTCGAGCCAAGGTCATGCAGTCCAACGTTGACACAAACCTCGTCAAACTGCAAAACGACCTCCGCCGGATACGAGCCGAACTCGATTCAACCATCAAAGCCGAAGAAGAACGAACCGCAGCTGCGGCGCGCGAAGCCCGAGCAACCGCTGAACAGGAACTTCAATCAGTCCGGGCCGAACTCGAGACAATCCGGCTCCAAGTTGATCGAGTCTTGCCATCCGAAGCCAACAAAGTTGCTCAGGAATACCGGGCCAAGGGAGAGGCCGCAATTATTCGTGAGCGCGGTGAGGCCGTCAGCCAAGCCCTCGAACTCATGCATGCTGCATGGCAAGAAGCCGGGCCAAACGCTCTTCAAATCAGCTTGATCGAAAATCTCGAATCAATTCTCGCAACTGCAACAAAAGGCGTCAATCGAATCAAAATCGATGGGCTCAGCATCATCGATAATGGCGACGGAGAAACCCTCCAGCGCTACATCGCCGCTTATCCTGGAATGCTCGATGCCGTGTTCGCTGCCGTTGATAAAACGGTTGGAATCAACATCCAAGAGAGTATCTCAGGCCGCAAGGAGGTTAAATAATGAGCCCATTGATCCTTCAAATTATCGGAATGGCCGTCGGGTTTATCGGTGTCCTTTTCACTCTATTCCTTCTGAGCCTCAAGTCTCTGATCTACATCTGCGAACCCAACGAGGTGCTCATTTTCACAGGCAAAAAACGAAGTCTGAATGGTCGAATCTTGCCTTACCGCATCATAAAGGGCGGTCGCGAAATGCGGGTTCCATTCTTGGAACGGGTTGACCAAATCGATCTGACCAACATGATCATCGATCTGGAAGCGCGAAACGCATACACCAAGGGTGGAATTCCCATCTCCCTGACTGGTATCGCCAACGTGAAAATCGCCGGTCACGAACCGATGCTCAACAATGCCATCGAGCGGTTCCTCGGCAAGGGTCGATCAGAAATCATCGCCATCGCCAAAGCCACGCTGGAAGGCTCTTTGCGCGGCGTCCTCTCAACAATGACTCCTGAGCAACTCAACGAAGACCGCAACCTCTTCGCTGAGCGTCTCGTTGCCGAAGTTGAGCAAGATATGACCGCCCTCGGGCTCGTCGTCGATACGCTCAAAATTCAAAACATTACCGACGATGTCAAGTATCTGGACTCAATCGGGCGGACAAGAAATGCCGAACTTCTTAGTTCGGCAAGAGTGGCCGAAGCAATCGCCCACGCCGACTCCGACGTTCGATCGGCCGAAAACTATCAACGCGAAACCGAAGCAAAGATCACCGCTGAAATCGCCATGGCAAGGGCGGAAGCGGAAAAACTTCTGACGGACGCCCAGAGCCGCCGAGCGGCTGTCGTCGCCGAAGAACAAGCCCAGGTCGCCCAACTTGTCGCCAAGGCAAAAGCCGACCTCCTCGTTCAAAAAGCCCGAATTGGTCAGGTCAAAAGCCAACTGGAGGCTGACGTCATTGCTCCTGCTAAAGCAGAGTACGAAGTAGCCGAACAACGTGCAAAAGCAACCGTTGCGCCGATCATCGAAGATGGAAAAGCTCGCGCCGATGCCCTGCGCCGACTCAGCAAGAGTTGGGGCGAGGCCGGAGATCAAGCCCGAGAAATCTTCATTCTCCAAAAGCTTGAGCCGATCATTGGTCAGTTGACCGAAACGATCAGCGAAACGCATATCGAGCGCATCACAGTAATCGATTCAAGCGGTGGAACAAATGCCGGCGGCATCGACCCCCGCAAGCTCATCGGGCTCAACGAGCAAGTAAAAGAACTTTTTGGTATTGACTTGGTCGAAAAGTTCAGTCAAATGGGAACGGCCCAAACCGCGGTTGATACCGTTTCAAAACCGGCTACTCAAGCGTCAGCACCAGAGCCTCCGCTAGCACCTCCGGCAAGCTAAAGACACAAAAAATCGTGCCCGGGAAGTATTCCTGGGCACTCTCATTACAAAATAGCGAAATGCCGCTGACCTTTCGAACATTTGCACTCGATGTACACAAACTCTTTGCCCTCACAATTAGTCGCGGCACAAGCGGCTCAACTCGTAACTTCTTCGTTGAAGTTTCCGACGGTACTCACACCGGAATAGGCGAAGGCGCACCACCAACTGGATTGCCACTCGATTTTTGCGAAACCGCTCCCCACGATCTCGCTCCTTATTTTGAGTTAGCGCAAACTCAAGAACCCTTCGAAGTATGGCAAGCCGGTCATGAAGCCGGGGTCGAAGCCGTAGCACTTGCCGCTCTTGATTGCGCTCTGTGGGATCTCATGGCCAAGCAAGCAGGAAAGCCTCTTTATCAGTTCCTTGGCATTCCAAAACCCACCTCAATCACCACGGTCACCATCGGAATTGAACCCAAAGAAGTCGTGCAAGAACGTGTTCCGTTCATACTCGAGATGACCAATGCGAAGGCTCTCAAAGTTAAACTTGGCAGTCCTGCCGGTCGCGACCACGACAAAGAAATTTGGTCAACCGCACGTGAAGCCTCATATAAATTCAACGTCGCTCTCAGAGCCGACGCCAACGGTGGCTGGACTCCCGATGAAAGCGTCGCGATGTCGGAATGGCTCAAATCACATGACTGCGAATTCATCGAACAACCGCTCGTCAAAGGCGACGAACATCACCTGATCGATATCTTCCCGCACTTTGCATTACCGCTCTTTCTTGACGAAAGTATCCGTAACTCCGCCGACGTCGATAAATTCGCCGATCGATGCAGCGGAGTCAACCTTAAGCTCATGAAGTCAGGAGGAATTAGTGATGGGATCAAAGTCTTGGAGCGGGCACGGCACCATGGGCTTGCCACTATGATCGGCAGTATGTGCGAAACCGAAGTTGGCATTGCTCAGTCAGCCGCATTAAGTGGTTGGTGCGATTACGTCGATCTCGACACACACTTTAACCACAATCCCGAACCAGGAGCCGGAACTGAATTCATAAATGGCGTTGTTACCCCGCGAGACCTCCCGGGTCACGGAGGATATATTCTCGAAGAATATTTGCCTGAATAGCATCAAAAATCACAATCCTCCCCATTGGAGCCGATTAAAAAGCCAGATATTGAACCAGGCAGTTTGTTTTGATGGCAGTTACACGTTTTGCGCGCGTCGCGGCGATATTAGCAAGCGCCGATCCTTATGGCAAGTGGCATGGCGAGGCTATTCGGCAAACTGGACTCGTATGCAATATTGGCGACGAAACCCTACTCGAAGAAGCCGGTGAATTCGATGAGTTCATTCTCTGTGGCCAAGGCCAACTTGAAGGTGATCAACGCAAAATTCTTATAAAGTGGCTCGCTAACATCGACAATCGCTTGATCGTTTCCGGCGTTCTTTGGCACTGCGAATACATTTTCGATGTCGGCTCAACCGGCAATCGCTATACACGTAACAGACTGTATGCCCCAACAAAGTCGACAAACTTACTCCTGGCTTCAGACTGCAACAACTGTATTTTCATTAGCGGAGACGAAGCAAGGGAACTCAAGGGCGAACTTTTACCCACGGATGACCGAGGACTCCCACTCGTCGCTATGGGCAACCAAATCAGCTTCTTCCAGCCCCACATTGGTCAAACCGCTTGCCTTCTCTCGCTCGGGCGCGGTGTAAGTTCCGATATCATCGGGCCCGGTGATAATAGCTGCTTCACCTAAGATGGTGTTCTCCGAGGAAGCGAAATCACTCCAAACCATGTCGAACGATATGGTCGCACCTGGAGCGTGGCCGTTTTCAAATTGGAAGGCCGAATCCCCTGGCATATCGACTTTGCAACCGCGAACGCGGCCTGATCACCAATTGAACGAGTCGGTCAAAATAGAGGCATGGTCACCGTGCGCGTCAATGTCACCCTTAAACCCTCTCTGCTCGACTCTGCCGGACGCACGGTAACGAAGTCGCTTGTCGACCTTAGTTTTAGGGAAGTGAGCGATGTCCGAATCGGCAAAACAATTACTCTTCAACTCGAAAAGTACGACGAAGCCCGAGTCAAGGCCATGTGCGACAAACTCCTTGCAAACCCGGTGATCGAAGATTATTCAATCGAGGTGATTTCTTGAAAATCGCTGTCATCCAGTTTCCCGGCTCAAATTGCGACCAAGATGCGCTCTGGAGTCTTCGTAATGACCTTGGCGTTTCCGCCGAATACGTTTGGCACGGCGAGACCAGTTTAGCGGGATTCGACGGGGTTTTTGTTCCCGGGGGATTCACTTATGGCGATTACTTGCGCTGTGGGGCAATTGCGGCCCAATCCAGCGTGATGGCCGAAGTCAAACGTTTTGCCGAAGACGGTCGACCCGTCCTCGGGGTTTGCAACGGTTTCCAAATTCTTTGTGAGACCGGCGTACTGCCTGGAGCCCTCCTTCCCAACATTAACGAACGTTTCATCTGCGAAACCGTCCACTTAAAAGTTGAAAACAAAACTTCCCCATGGACTGAAAAAGTTGAGTCCACGATCGCAGTTCCCATCGCCCACGGCGAAGGCCGATTCATCGCCACAAATGATGAACTCGCAAAGATCGAGCAACACAACCAAGTCGCATTCCGATACTGCACCTCAAGCGGCGAAGTAACAGATTCTTCCAACCCCAACGGATCCCTAAACAACATCGCAGGTATCTTCAACGAACGAGGGAATGTCCTTGGAATGATGCCGCACCCAGAAAGAATTACTAGTAAAATTCTCGGTTCTGACGCAGGACTACTGATCATTTCCGGGTTTCAACGCGTCTTTGCAACAGCGTAGGGGTTCATCTCGAGGCAATTTCAGCCCATAATAGAAGGAACGATGGTCGATCAAGTCAAAAAACTAAGGAAAATTGCGTGTTTGGTTGCCGTAATGTGCGTGGCTACTGTCTCAATGGCCCAAGCTCAAGCGAACGAAGGGAACGCGCCCAAAAATCCCGATATGATCGAAATTGGTCGATTGGGACAATCCATCGCCGAAACAAAAATTTACTCCAACATGAGCACAAAAGCATCCGTGCTCTGGAAGCTCAAATCGTACCAATACCTAGTCATAAACGACGCAAAGTACGACAAATGGCTTGCCGTTTTGCTTCAAAACGGAAAAACAGGCTACATCATGAAGGAAGCTGTTGCCGAACTGCCTTACATGGTCGAAATCCCGAAAGACTACAAATTTGGTCGCACCAAACAAACTCCGACGAGCCGAGGTGGTTCAACCGGACGAGCGATTAGCAATCCGAAAGACAAACAAGAAATGCTTGAATACAGCTACAAGTTTATCGGCACAAGGTATGTCTGGGGCGGAAATAGTCTGACCGGTGGAATTGATTGCAGCGGATTCGTGAAAGAACTTTTCGAGAAAATCGATATCAACCTGCCCCGAACGGCTGCGGAACAAGCGAAAGTCGGTCAAAAAGTGGAGCGCCTTGAAGACCTTCAACCGGGCGATCGACTCTACTTCTGGGATAAAAAGCGCGGGAAAATCGGCCACACCGGAATCTTTTTAGGCTATTTCAAGGATGGCGGGGCGTATTTCATCCATAGCAGTACGAACAATAAAGGTGTCGCAACTGACGACCTCCGAAACAAGCATTGGACCGATATGCTCGTTGGCGCACGTCGCTAAGAAGTTTGAATTCATGGAGAAAAATCCACCACATTGTGGTGGATTTTTTACTTTTGGGGTAAGATGATTCAAGCATGGATGCGTACATACAACGAGGAATTACGTCACGGTTTTCGGAAGCCCTCAAAGACACGCCAGTTTTAGTAATTCAAGGTCCGCGCCAATCCGGCAAAAGCACACTCGTCCAAAAGACGTGCAATCTTCCCTATGTCACCCTCGATGATAGCCTCGCCCTGAGTAGCGCTCTCAAGTCCCCTGAAGGCTGGCTCAATTCGTTCAAGGAAGGCGCGATAATCGACGAAATTCAGCGAGCTCCTCAGCTTATGCGGAGCATCAAGGCCGTTGTCGACACTGACCGCCGACCGGGTCGGTTTGTTCTAACGGGCTCCGCAAACGTCCTTCTCATCCCCAAACTCAGCGACTCCCTTGCTGGTCGTATGGAAGTCTTCACCCTCTTTCCATTTTCGCAATCGGAACTTACTGGTCAAACCAAAACATTCATCGACCGCTGGCTGGCAAGTGAACTCAAGCCCGGGGAAAACCGAGATAAATCAACCGGCGGATACCCCGAACCTCTCTCGCGCTCATCAGCTAGCCGCCAAAAAGCATGGTTTCAAGCCTACATTCGGGCCCTTATGGACCGCGATGTCCGTGATCTTGCCCAAGTCGAAGGACTCCACAACCTCCCGAATCTCCTATCAATGCTCGCCAAGGCCCCCTACGCCGTCCAGAACATCACTCAACTTAGCCGCGACACTGGAATCCCTGCAACGAGTCTGACTCGGTACATCAGCCTCCTCCAGGCCGTGTACTTGATTCACCCCATCCCCGCATGGACCGCACTCCACAATGGCAAAGCATCCAAAACCGCCCGACTCGCATTCGTCGATCAGGGAATCGCAAACTACTTGGGAGGCACCACAGGTTCTCTTAATGGCATTGAGCAGTTCGTTGCGATGGAGCTCGTCAAAGAGGCCGGTTGGGCGGAAAGCGAGTACGAAGTCATGCACTTTCGGAGCACCCGCCAATATTCCGTTCCTATCGTCCTTGGCCTTTCTAATGGTTCAATTCTTGGAATCACAGTCATCGACCGAGAAACGCCAGACTCAAGCGATTTTGATGGTTTGCGCTTCCTTCGCGATGTCGCAGAAGGGCATATGACTCGTGGGGTTGTATTAACTCAGGGCCAAACAAGCGGATTTGTCGACGAAACGCTGGAATACGCGCCTTTATCAAGCCTTTGGGCAAATTAGTCAGTGGCATCAAAGCTGGAGAATTCTTCCACTTCGCGCTCGGCATCGACCAGGGTTTGGAGCCTTTCCTTGACCAAGTTCACCCGGAGATCGCTTTTCTCACCCGCCGCCAAAGCAGATTCACTTAATAACCTCATTTCGTCGCGAATCTGTCCAATACTCGCCAGTGAATGTCGCCCAAACTCCGGGTCGGCGCATCGCTTGGCAAAAGTTGATTCTCGCTGACCTTTCGCTCGAAGCAAGTGCCTTCCGATGAAGATTGAGTCATAAAGCGAATCGCGCAAAACCGTTTCGATATCCTTCACCGCTTGTGCCCCTTCGGGACTTTTCGTACGGGTCTTCCAAGCCTCAGAAGAAAGGGCATCCAGTGTTGTTCGGCGAATCGCGGAAATTTCTTCGAGCATTTCACGTAGTTCAGGATGAATTCGTCGGTTGAGCTCCCGGCGGATCGCCATCCAGCGAACCAACTCCCAAATCTCTTGCAATTCAAGAGGTATAGGTTGAACAGATTTGCGAGCTGCCTTTTGGGCAAGAATCTGCGGAATTATAATTACTGATAGCGCTGAAATTGCGAATGCTGCACCTAGAGCCAAATTTAACGGCAAGATAATTAATGCCAACAGAAACCCAAGGAAACCGAGCCCCATCGCCCTTCCAGAAATAGGCTTGTACTGGGGTTCATGCTCCAACAAAAACTTAAAAAAGTGATTAAACGCCATCGCCCGTCAATCTCTACCGTGGCTCGCGAGTCGCCATTTGCAGCGGCACCATCCGAGCTCTCGACGCCGTAAATCCTTCCAAAACCCCGACCAAATCGTGCTCCTTAGCTTCCGTCACCTTTACCCGAGCAAATGAGCCCACCGGAACACTCCCTTGCGCATAAACCCATCCATCAATCTCTGGTGCATCGCGATAACTCCGCCCCGCAATCCAGCCATCTTTTGATTCATCAACCAAAACCCGGATCGTCTCGCCGACCAAGACCTTGTTAATCCCAAGCGAAACCGGCGACTGCGCCCGCATTAAGCGGTCATACCGATCCTTTTTGACTTTGCTCGGAACCTGGCCTGGCATACCGTAACTAAGTGTCCCTGGCTCACGGCTAAACTGAAACGCCCCTACCCGATCCAATTTCGCCTCGCGAACAAAATCCACCAAATAATCAAATTCGGATTTCGTCTCGCCCGGAAACCCAACTATAAACGTCGTCCGGATCGCAACATTCGGAATCCGCGAACGCACTTTCTCAAATATTTTCAAGTACCGTTCGCCATCCCAGGGTCGTTTCATCCGGCGCAACGTATCTGGGTGCGCGTGCTGGAGCGGAATGTCAATGTAGTTACAAACCTTTTCTAGCCCCGCCATCGCATCTATCACTTCATTAGTAAGCCGGTTAGGATAGAAGTACAAAATCCGAATCCACTCAATGCCATCAACCGCCGCAAGCTCATGGAGCAATTTGGGCAACGTAAACTCTTTATATAGGTCGTAACCGTATTGCGTCACATCCTGGGCTATCAAATTAATCTCCTTGCATCCCGTCCGCGCAAGATGCCGTGCTTCTTCCAGAACACGCTCCATCGGCTTGCTGACATGGTTCCCCCGGAACGAAGGAATTGTGCAGAACGTGCACCGGTGGTCGCACCCCTCGCTTACCTTCAAATAAGCGCTCCAAGGCCGCCCAGTTCGCGCCCGCGTCGTTACGTCCGCCCAGCGGTGATGGGGTGGCTGTACATCAACCCAAGGCTCGTGATGAGTAAATACTTTCTCGACGATCGTGTCAAATTTGCCCATCTGCCCGACTCCGACATAGGCATCCGCCCCCGGCGCAAGTCGCGCTAATTCGGCGCCCATTCGCTGCGCAAGGCACCCCGCAACAATGACTTTACCGCCGCCTTTTTCCGCGACCGCTTTCCGAATTGCGGCAATCGATTCATGCTTCGCCGATTCTAAGAATCCGCAGGTGTTGATGATCGTCACATCGGCGGACTGAGAACCATCAACGGTTCGCCCAGATTCGCGCAAAACCCCCGCGATCTCCTCGCTGTCTACGTCGTTCTTCGCACACCCAAGGGTCACGATCCGCACATTGCCTTTGTTTTCCACCACTTGAACCCATTTTGACACTCAGTTCAAGACATCACTCAGGATTGATCAGCTTCGTCACCTTAGGAGTTGGGATTTATGCCAATAATATTAATTCACTATGACAAACCTCGACCGAAACAGCACCCTGCTCGCGGTCGCATTGTCTTCTCTCGCTGGCTACGTCGATTCAATCGGATTCCTAAATACTGGGGGATTCTTTGTTTCATTCATGACCGGAAACTCCACCAGGCTAGGAGTTGCGACCGGGATCGGTGAATTGAACAACATCGTAATTGCCGCTGGAGTTATTTTTTGCTTTCTTATTGGAGTAGCAGGCGGAACTCTCATCGCTGAACGCTCGACCCGCCGCAAACGCATGCGTGTGTTACTTCTTGTCTCTGGTCTTCTTGCGCTTGCAACGTTCTCCTGGATTTTCCATGTCCCCCATCTCGGGCTCGCTACCGTTGTGATGGCAATGGGGGCGGTGAATGCTGTTTTCCATCAAGAGGGGGAAATCTCAATTGGGCTCACGTATATGACAGGAGTGCTGGTGAAATGCGGGCAAATGATTGCCGGAGTTTTCCTGGGCAAACCACGGTGGGAATGGTTGCCCTACTTGATGCTGTGGTTTGGATTGATTTGTGGCGCCGCGTTGGGAGCATGGGCCTATTCACATTTAGGGACAAACAGCCTCGCTTTCGCCGTCGGATGGTCGCTGATTCTCGCAATCATCGCGGGTCAACGGGAATTTACAAATATCAAAAACAAATCTGGAGCCCTCGACGAGAATTGAACTCGTGACCTCTCCCTTACCAAGGGAACGCTCTGCCGCTGAGCTACGAGGGCCCGGCAAAAAAACAATAAAGCTCTGGTGGGCAGTACAGGATTCGAACCTGTGTAGGCTTTCGCCGACAGATTTACAGTCTGTTCCCATTGGCCACTCGGGCAACTGCCCAGAGACAGTGGGGAATAGTACCAGATGGCTCCGGCCCCAAAAGTGTTGTGCCAGGTTCCGAACCTACTAAGCGGGTCCTCTGTCCCGGCCTAATCGCAAGAAAACAAGCCCCAACAAAGCGTAGAATAGCTAGCGCGCATGGCAAAGACGCTGTTCGAAAAAGTGTGGGACTCCCACAAAGTATGTGATCTACCCGGAGGTGGAACTCTCCTCTATATAGATCGCCACTTAGTTCACGAGGTCACTTCGCCTCAGGCGTTCGATTCGTTGCGCGTAGCTGGCCGCCCCGTGCGACGCCCCGATCTCACCTTTGCCACCGCTGACCACAACGTCCCTACCGATGGACGCGAGATCGACGAATCATCTCTCAGCGGCAAGCAACTCGCCGCCCTTGATCGAAACGCCAAAGAATTCGGCATACCTCTTTACGGTTACAACAACCCCCGCCAAGGAATTGTTCACATCATCGGCCCCGAACTCGGTTTAACCCTGCCCGGTGTGACCATCGTATGCGGCGATAGCCACACATCCACCCACGGCGCATTTGGAGCCCTCGCGTTCGGCATTGGCAGTAGTGAGGTCGAGCACGTTCTCGCCACCCAAACCCTCCGATCACCCAAAAAACCCAAGACACTGCGCATCAACACCAGTGGTCAGCTCGCGAAAGGCGTCACCGCAAAAGATATCATTCTTGCGATCATCCGCAAACTGGGTGCAAACGGAGGTACCGGATATGTTGTCGAATATGCCGGTGAAGCGATCCGTGCCCTCCCCATGAGTGGGCGTATGACCATCTGTAACATGAGCATCGAAATGGGTGCCCGAGCGGGAATGGTTGCCCCCGATGACACGACTTTCAACTACATCAGCGAAATTGAGCGACCGTTCGCTCCTAAAGGCGCAGAATTCGACCGAATGGTGGAACATGCACGATCATTGGCAACTGATGAGGGCGCAGTTTTTGATCGGGAAGAGTCTCTCGACGTCAACACCCTTAAGCCGCAAGTGAGTTGGGGAACGACTCCTGCCATGACCGTCGATATTGATCAAGCCATCCCCGAGCCTGCCGACGCAGTTGAGAAACGCGCACAAATATATATGGGTCTAACCCCTGGAACACCGGTCAGTGAACTTGAAATCAACACGGTTTTCATTGGGAGTTGCACCAACGCGCGTATCGAGGACCTCCGTCAGGCCGCAGCCATCGTGGAGGGTCGCCACGCCGCACCTGGCGTCCGCGCAATGGTCGTTCCCGGTTCCGCTGCGGTGCGAGAACTCGCCCAGCAAGAAGGGCTTGATCAAGTCTTCAAAGAAGCGGGATTTGAATGGCACCATGCTGGGTGCAGTATGTGCCTTGGCATGAATGGCGACATTCTCCGTCCTCAACAACGGTCTGCAAGTACGAGCAACCGCCCGTACGAAGGTCGCCAAGGCCCAGGTTCACGCACTCACCTTGTAAGCCCCGCCACCGCCGCCGCAACCGCCATTAAGGGCAAACTCACCGACCCACGCGAGTTAATGAACTAAGGCCTCTCAGCGACCAAAACCGAACGAGATACAACGGCATACAGTTCAATTTGTTGCGCCCGTCCCTTTACAACCCTCTCCCCCAGTGACTCCAGTTCAATACCGCCAGCGGTTGCATCGATCCGCTCCACAAGCTCGCCCGAAATCAAAAACTGCCGATCTTCATCACCACACAATCCCTGGATGCGCGCCGCAGTATTGAGCGTATCTCCATGAAAAACCACTTCACTCTTTACATCTCCCACTTCCGTCGCCACGACCATCCCAATATGCGCTCCCGCCTTAAATTCAGGAACAAATCCGTATTTTTGAACATATTCCGCCCCTTTTGCCTCAAGCACCTTGTTAAAAGCCGAAACCAAACGTAAACAAGCGCACTTCTTGAATGCCGTTTGCGGGTGCCAATAGATCACCGCCTCGTCACCGATGTAATGGCTCACTCGTGCGCCCGTGGATTTCAATGGCCCCGTCAAGTCAGAGAAAAAGTCACGGATCAAAGCACTAAATCGGAGTGTGCCGAGCGATTCCGCAATCGTCGTCGAGTCCTTCATATCAAGAAACATCACCACGAGTTCTTCTTCGCGCGGCGAATAGTATTTGCCCGTAATCCAGTTCCAAAGCACACCCGGCCCAAGCTTTTTCGAGATCGCAAATCCACCGTTGACAGTCAATGCCAGTAGCATTCCTAGCCCGACACCTACCAAGGCAGACTCAGGCTGAATCATTGCTAAAAGTCGGCGATAAAACTCGGAATCAAAAATGGATGCCTTCGTAAAAGTAGCCGCCACTACAATGCCGATGATCGAGATAGAAACGACGATATTGAGCCCGATTAAAAGCGACTGGAGAAGGATCTGCAAGATGAATGATCTGAGCCGAATCCTTTCTCCTATTTTCCCGAGCAAGAAGAACGTTGTCCCAAAAACAAAACCCGATATGAGGAAAGTAGAAATGGATGAAATGAATCCAAATTGAAAATAAAAAGGCGTCGTGGCCCCGGCGATTGCGTAAGAAATCGCTAAAGAGCGCAGGTATCCACTTCGGCCCGACATGCACCGAACAGTCTATCACGCCTCAGCAATCCAGATGAATCAATGAACTAAATCACTGACTTGCGGTATTTTTCGCCGGCTCTTTGCTGTCCAACTGGTCGAACATCAACGACATTGTCGGGATCAAAATCAAGGAGCTTGAGCCAATCCTCTGCCGCATCAGTTTTAGGGAAGATCTCGTTCTCGCTATATTCTTGTTCAACCGCTTGGTGGAGGTCGCCTGTGCGCAATCCGTGTCCACTCTCTGGCTCCGCAATCGCTCGCTTGATCGCTAAATCTTTTGCCCGATCAACGACTGATTTTAACAACGCTCCGCTCACCATATCGCCCCAGTGCAGAGTCTGCGAGGTGCCATCTCGGTTCGAGATTACTAAGAATTCAGTATCTTTGGTCTTTCGCCACAAAAACGCCAACGTTGATTCAACCAATGCCTTTCGCGCGCACGCTTCGCCATCATGTTCCATGATCAACTCAGGATCGAGGGGTAATCCTTCCTTCAAATAAATCCTCAAAATGTCTCGAGAGGCGTCTTGATCCGGACGTTTGATCCTAATCTTTCGGTCAATCCGCTCTGGCCTCAAAATCGCCGGATCAATGTAGTCCGGGCGGTTCGAAGTCAGAACAATCACGACATTCTCTAGACTTTCAAGTCCATCCATTTCCGCACAGAATTGGGGAACAACTGTGTTCGAAATGTTTAACCAACGCCCACTCGATCGAGTGCGTAATACGCTTTCGGCTTCGTCAATAAAGACAACAACAATCTGTCCTTCACTTGCCTTTTCTCGAGCGGTTGCAAAAATTTCTCGAACCATGCGCTCCGTTTCACCAAGCCACATATTCAAAATCTTTGGACCGCTAATGTGCAGAAAGCACTCTTTTGCATCTTCTTTCCCCGTCCGGGCGCGGTACTCAGCGGCTAAATTGTAAGCAATCGCTTTGCCGAGCAGTGTCTTCCCGCAACCTGGAGGGCCGTAAAGCAAAATTCCCTTAGGGGGTTTTTTATCAAAAGAAGCGTATAAGTCCGGATAGATTAACGGCTGTTCGATTGATTCTTTAATCATTTCAATCGCTTCCTGTTGCCCGCCAACCGAGCTCCAAGGTGTCTCAGGAATCTCTTCAATAAAATAATTCTTCGCGCCTTGTCGAGGGAGATGTTCAATTGCAATGCGCCCACTCGAATCAAGAACAATCTCATCGCCCTGCTTGATATTGCAATCAACCAATGGATGGGATCTCTCGACGAGTCGCCCTTGAGTTCCCTGGGCATCTGTGCTAACTCGCAATCGACCATTTTCCAAGACCTGAGAAACAGAAATCACGTTCCCGCCAATCCCCTCTGGCGCCAACCCAATTACAGCGTAAGCATCGCTCAATCGAACCCGTACCCCTGGTGTCAAGATGTCCGGATCCAAATTTGGGTCAACAATTGAAACATATTCCGTATCGCCGTGCAAAACCTGAACGAGCCCGTCCTCCAGAAATCGGATAAAAATCCCAATGCGATTGGCGGGTTGGGTGAGTTTTTCGTATGCTTTTTCGTACTGAGCGAGCAACTCAGCTTGAGCTGAACCATCTTTGATTGACCTTTGAATTTCTGCTCGAAGCGCGGCTAAATAACTTGACGTCTTTGCGTCAGCATCTGGCAACGAAGATGCAATGCGCTCGACAATCTCAAGCATTCTTTGATGCGTGTGGGGGGTGCCCGGTTCAGCCATAACCCATACTACGTTTTTTAATCCGGAATTTGCGCTGAGACCCTATGAAAGAATCGCACCATCCCAAACTGCTTCAGAAATCGCCTTTTCTAAATTTGACCCTAGCGGTTTTACTGATCGAAAAGCTTGCTCGTGACCATTAATGGTGCTCACGCCGGTAACAACAACTTGCTGTTGGTCGCCTTCTGCCAGAACGAACAATGCATCAATCACCCGAATATCAGCATCACTGGCTTCACCCGCCCGCTCAGCCGCGAGACGAGCAATTTGCATCCAATCCGGTGAAGTAATCGCTTGTTCTACTTGATGAGTTACCGCTTTGACCGTTTCTCGAATAGGCTTATTTGCTATGCAATCTTTACTTGCAAGTGAGATCAAGTTATCCAACGTTGCAGCAACGTGATCACGGCTCGGCTCAATCGTACGTTTTCCGCCCGAAATTCCATAACTAAACCGAACTGGAGCAGGAAAAGCCTTCATGTTAAATTGACGACTGTCCAGCTTTTTCAACGCTTCCTTCACTTGTTGCTCAGTGCGAACGCTCGCCATTGCAAATTCGTCTCCACCGTAGCGAACAAGAATATCTTTCGCCGGATCGATCAAGCTCACGAGTAATGATCCAAATTCTTTGAGAACACTATCGCCTATTACATGCCCATACCGTTTGTTGTAAATTCCGAAGTCATCGAGATCAAAAAAGACGACGCAAACTTCTTGACCCATCTCAAGACGGTCAACTCCCCAATCACGCAGGGCATCACTCCAACTAAGACCAGTCAGTGGGTCGTAACTCCGTCCAAGTTCAGTAATCAGCATCAATGCGCTGACTAATCCAACAAAATCTTCTCCGTCAAAAACCGCAAGAAAATCAGCTTGTTGCTGAACAAATTTTTTGGAAGCACTACGGACAAGCTCATTCGCGTGAAGTTGGATTGAAGCACTGCGTAAAAAATCTTTAACCGAAGTATCTGGCTCACTCAAAATGGCCGACTCAATAGTAATAAAACCGAGAAAGTCTTTCTCATGCATCACTCCTGCTGCACTCGCGCTTGCCTTCTGCATCGCAATAAGGGCCGAACCCATATCAGATGAACTGGGAACGATAAGGCGGTTTAGATTGAGATCAGAGAGCTTGCGCATGACTTCGAGTTTCTCAATATTTTTCTTTGCAACTTCCATACCAAAAACGCCTATTCAAGCCACTTTGCCGAATGTGCCAGGGCAGAAAAAACGTGGGTCTGCACAATTTCAACAAACTCGGAAGAATGTGGGCAATCCAATTTGTCACGAACGTTGCGGCAGTGGCGGTAAACCTGACCTGTTGATATCCTAAGGAACCCTGCAACATCTTCTTCCGATAGGCGAATCAATTGGTTCAAGATATAGGCCAAAGCAGCCCGCTTGCTAATTGGAGGCGATTCGGGCCAAGCCAAAAAAACGTGGTTGACAGCGTCAGTAACAATGTCTCTGGGATCCCATCCATCTTCACCGATCAAAAATGGCATCAAAATGCCGCAAGCCTCGGCAAAGTCATTGTTGCTCAGCCAGTCGGATCGAATCAGTTTCAAGCGAAGCATTGCTCCGCGCATTGACCGACCGTTTCCATTCAAATGTGTAGCCAAAAGTGATTCGATCGATTGATGCAGTTTGATTTTTTCACATAGTGCAATTTGATGAGCAATGCATTGTCGCTCAATTGGGGACGGAGCAAGAATCTGCGCTAAATGCCACTCATGACCGGGTGTCATAACTCTCAGCCGAATTGCTGATGAGAAATTTCCCGCTGTGCATACCATCGTAGGCAAATTGCGTCGGAGCCTCAGCTCCAGTTTCATTCTCAATTTTTGCCTCAGCCGAGGCGACCTCAAAACATCCTGAAGATCATCAAGTAACAAAAAAGGAACTGCAGCCGCGTTTTCTTCAGAGTCCGCCCAACTATTTGCCTGGTAAACCTCAACGGAAATGTCGTGAATCCGGGACAGGGCATTGCATACATGACCTAAGAGTTCAGATTTCCCCCAACCTGATGGTCCCCCAATTCCGACGAACGTACGTTTTCCACACGCGAAATCAAAACCCAGCGCAAGTGCAAAGTGATTACTTGGCAACGCGGCGATAGAAGATGATTCAGTTTCGCGCCCGATTAATCCCGTCCAAAACGAGCGATCGTTGATCACAGCTGGGTGGATTTCGTTTAGTTGTTGGGCGGGGATGGCAGCCATCGAATTCAATCTCTAACAGAGTTCAGAGAAGACACATTCTATGGTGCAAACGGGTTGAATCGCAAGGCCCACGGAGACTTGGAAATATTAAAGAAAAAGGCAAAATCATGGCGATAATGTAATGGTAGCAAGGCTTCCTAACCTATGAAGTTTATAAGAAACTTTTCCACCCCCTTTCCCCAATTTCAAAAGTGTTTTATTTTCTCCCAGAACTCTTCATATCGAAAGTTAGGACTGTGATCTAATTTGTGACATGGCGAACAACTATCCTTACCAACCTTCGGCAATTTGACCTTTTCCGGGGCCGAAATATGCGCTGATCCTGCACCGTGACAGCTTTCGCAACCAACGTTCGTTAAGTGAGGCGTTTCTTCTTCGACAATAAAACCGCCGGTGCTTTGAATGCCTACGGTATGACAGCCGACACAATCCGGATCTGCATCATGCTTGTCGGCTTTAAGCGTAGCCCAGGCTCCACTATGTTTTGATTTTGACCACACCTGAAAAGCAGTTTCGTGGCAACTTCGGCATTTTTCTGTACCTGCATAGATTTCAGAACTTGGTTTTGGCATTAGCTGAACCAGTTTCTCCATTCTAAGTCGGTCAAGGTATTGACCGTAAAAACGACTGGTAGTAGGATCATCTCTAATATCTGGGCCAAGAGAATAAACCACTGGCGCCTCAAATCGATCTCCAGTGTATTTAAGGCTTACAACAAATTTGCCCTCATCGGCTGGAGAGATTAACCATGTCTTCCCGATTCTCGTTGCCTGCTGCTCCGGGTTCGAGTGGCTTGCATAGATGATAGTGTCAAGCTCCGGCACAGCATTAGCGACTTTGATCGCATCGTCCCGACCCAGGCCAGTTATGTATATGAGAGCTTGATCTCGTTCTCGGTTCTCTACCAGATATTGAGCCTTGAGAATGACTTGATCGACAGTAAGGGCGCCCGTGTCGCTTGCCATTGACCAATGTTCATCTGATTGAATTTCTGCTTTGTCTCCCCGCAGGAGCTGAGCTCCACTCAATCTGTTCAATGAACTGAGAACCCCGTCGCCAAGTTCAAAATCTGTCGACCGCAAGGCAATAAATCCGGTTTTCATGAGTTTCAAAGACTGAGCAAGCGTCTCAGCCTTGATTTCCGATTGTCTTCCCGGACCATTTGAAAGTGGCCCAAGTTCAACAATCAAGTCCCCAGTTTTTGAGATTGATTGAATCAAGCTGGACCGCCTCCGGATCCCGCCCGTCATTGGCTTTGTACATCCACAAGGCGACAAGGTTCCATGAGTCGCTCCGCTGACAATGAGCGACCACGACTCTACCGGCTGAACGCGACCAAGTGAGGCAAGGATAAAAGGAACTACGCTTAAAAGTAAAAGAGCAATGCGAGGTCTAAGGGACATAGGCTTGGATCGGAATGATGATTTCCGGGGAATCAGGATCGTTTGTTTTAACTGATACAGATGCAAAAATTGTCCCAGTTTCCTTGCTTTTCCGAAAATCTACTGTCAGTCGGTATTGGGTATCCGAGACTCGCTCGAGTTTTGGAGTGAATCGCGGATCGCTTGCCTTAGCAGAAATCACTTCTGTGGACTGAGTGGGCAAATCTAAGTAGCATGTTGCCCTCACTAACTCAGAAGTAACATCCCCGTAAAAAATCGAGCTTGGATTAAGTGCAACACCCTTCTGAACATAGAAATTCGAACCGAGTACAGGAAACTGCTTTGAGTCGGTTTGAATGAGTAGTGCAACCAGGTTCTTTCCGTTTGCGGCGGAGGGACTAATGAGAACCGAAATCTGATACCCCTTCCGATGTTGTTTGCCTTTGAACCACTCCGGATCTTCGACGTCACCTTCCCATTCGCTGATAGAAGCAACGGCACTGACACCACTTACTGTCGCTTTGCGAGGTTCAAACGGAAGTTCATTGTCGGCAAAAAGGAAATATTTGAGAGAAAGCCCCTGAGGCGTCATAACTAACGTTGAGGATTGGTCTCCCTCTCGCATGAGTCGATAAGCGGGCCGAATCATTGATTTGATCGAGACTCGGGTGACCGCGTTCTCAGCATCATCAGTGTAAACATAGAGCCCTTTATCATGGGATCCTTGGAAATCAATTGTGCTCATTTGAACTGTAACAATTCCAACTTCACCACCCGGCACAGTCGGATTGTAATTGATCAAAAAGCAAGAACAATCCGGTTTGACCGCAAAATGCAAATCACCCTTTCCGCGATTTCTTACTTCGAACTGAAAGGCTTGAGGTTCGCCCTGGGTAATCGTTCCTAAGTCGACGACATTTTCGGGCAAAAACGCCTCGCCAAACTCCGCCTTCACTTTGGTTTTCGACTTCGCCCACTCTCGCAACTGATTCGATTGCTCAAGTGTTTTTCTAACCAGTTGGATTGACTTTATATCAATCGGCACGTAAATCCGATTGAGTCCTTCCACTCGAAACATTGCGCTTGAGGGATCAGGTATCCCTTCAACTCCCAAATACTGCCCAAGAATGTACCGAACTTCATTCGCCATATTATCGGTTGAGATCTCAACGTTTTTGCTGGTTCGGTTCAAAGCCAAAACTGCTTCTGTAGCCGGATCACTCGGATCCGGGCTTGAAAATAGGGTCAGCGATTTTTCATCTTTTGAACCCAATTCGGAGAAATGGGTGACGACTTCAATGACAACCCGAGGATCTTTGTCAATCCTAATTTTCAATTGAGGAACAGCGGCTTGCCAATCTTCGATGGCTCGTTTGGCTGCCATTTCAAAAATTTCTTGCGAAGCCTTTGAAATGCCTTTAAACTTAAAATTAACGGCAAACTCCTTGTTGGGTAAATTTTTGAGCCGAGTCGTTGCTTCAGCAAATTTGCCATTCTGCAAAAGTTGTGCGGCATCTTTCACTCCCATTTGAAATGATGAATTTGTACCGATTGGCGCGGCAGGCACGATCACGTCTTTCTTTGCTTGGGTTTGCAACAAAAGGGTTCCTAGAATCAGTGAGGTCATAGTTGGTTCAAGTTGTTTGACGTTTCAATTTCATAAGATGGTCGTGCTACTCAATGAAAGCGTCAGGGTCGGGTGGACGTTTGAGGAAAGACTCAATGAATCCATCGATTTCCCCGTCCATTACGGCAACGACGTTGCCAGTTTCGAATCCCGTTCGATGATCTTTAACCATCGTATAGGGTTGCATGACATAACTTCGAATCTGTCGACCCCATTCCGCCGGGCCAATATCCCCGCGCAATGCCTTCGCACGTTCCTCATCCTTTAGCCGATTGACTTCGGCTAGTTTTGAGGCCAACATTTTGTAAACCGTTGCTCGGTTCTTGTGCTGACTTCGCTCGTTTTGACATTGAATAACAATTCCTGTTGGAATGTGAGTGATACGTACCGCACTCTCTGTCTTGTTGACGTGTTGACCACCTGCGCCCGAAGCTCGCAATGTTTCTTCTTTGATATCGTCCGGATTGATCTCAACTTCGGTTTCATCCATTTCCGGCAAGACCTCAACCCGGCAGAACGAAGTGTGCCGGCGAGCATTTGAATCAAATGGTGAAATGCGGACAAGGCGGTGAACACCTCCTTCGCCCTTCATAAATCCGTAGGCATTTGCCCCTTTAAGTTCAAAAGCAATATTTCTAAAACCGGTTACGTCACCAGGAGTTTCTGAGATGACTTCTAATTTGTAGCCCTTGAGTTGAGCCCACCGTGAATACATCCGAAACATAATCGAAGCCCAATCACACGCTTCTGACCCGCCGGCTCCCGCACTGATTTCCATAAGGCAGTCGCGATCATCATGTTCTCCGCTGAGCAATGTTTGAAGTTCGTACGCTTCAAGTTCAGCCAAAAAGGTAACTGCCATTTCTGACGCTTCTTCTTCTAGTTCCGGCTCTGGTTCCAATTTAAGCAGTTCAAAAAATTCAAGGATTTGGGCGAGCTTTGCTTGCAACTCCTCAAACGGGTTGATAATTCCTTTTATTCGAGAGAGTTTCCGCAAATGGGTCTGGGCGGCGTGCGGATCGTCCCAAAAATTCGATATTCCTGATTCTTCTTCTAGTTGAACCAGCTGTGTTTTAAGTCGAGGCAGGTCAAAGATGCCCCCTAATAGCGTCCAGGCGGCCGGTCGCCTCAGACAGCGCTTGCTGTTGTTCATGCGTCAACATAACAAAAACTTTACCAAGTTAAGTTCAATTGAACTTGCAATCAGACCCAGAGTACCGCTATACTTTATTGTAAGCACGAGGACACCCCTCGGTCTAGACAGAGGTATTGCGGAGAGAACGGATTCTTTTGGCACATTCCAAGGTGATGAAATGAGAAATTATAATCAAGGCAACTCAAAGTTAAACCGATTCGCGGTTTCATTGTTTGCCCTTTCCATTGCGGTATTAGCAGTTGCTCAGCCGCGGCCAGTGGTTGAAGGAGCAAAACTAGATAGTAGTCAGCGGCTTAAAACGGGCGAAGTAAGGGAACTCAAGAAACTGGATAAAAATATTCAGTGGAGCACGGTAGATACATCGAAGATGTTCCCAGCGATTGCTCGTTCCTTCACTGCTCGCGGAGTTCGACCGAGTAACCCTTCAATTGAAATTGTTCAGCCTTTCTCTCTCGAAGAGGTCATCGAGATGCAAAAGGAAAAGCAGAACCCTGCTCCGCTTGGCAGTATGACGGCATCAACATCTCTTGGGCTTGAATCAAAATTCCCTGGTATTGGATTTACCGGGTCAATGCCGCCTGATACACACATGGCAGTTGGCCCTTACCACATTGTCGAAGTTGTCAACTCAAGCGTTGCCTTCTATGACAAGAAAACCGGGAAACTCCAATACCTTCAGCCGCTTTCATCGACTGGCTTCTTGCCGAAATCAGGCGAGTTTGTTTTCGACCCGCGAGTCGTCTACGATCAAGATCATCAACAATTTATCGTACTCGCCCTTGATGTTGACTTTAACAACGAATTGACGTACGTTCACTTGGCATTTTCAGATGATTCAAATCCGAATGGTAAGTGGAAAATCGCAAAGATCGACAACGAATTTTCCGACAACAATGGAAATAAACGTTGGGGCGACTACCCAAACATGACGACAAGTCCTAACTCGGTTGTCATGACTTTTAACCACTTTCCATTTGGAAACGGATCGGTTTCAGGAACAGTTTTTGTATTCCGCACCTCTGACCAGCAAATTTTTGCCGGCAATTCTGGAATGTTTGGCATGCAAATGTCCAAAAAGATGACTGCTGGCCCTGGCGTTCCGGTCGGCTTAGGCGTCACATTCCCATTTAGAGTTGGCAACGTAAACGTTAATCCAACTGCACAAATGATGGGTGTAAACGACCTAGTTGATCCGCCGACTCTTTCCGGGTTCACCGTCAACTTGCCTGTCTTCGTTCGGCAAGCAAATGGTGCAGGTACTGCTGGCTTCAATCTTGATACCATTGGCGACCGTATGATGGATGCTTCAACTACCAATGATGATTTGGTTTTTGGTTTCACCTGTAACTACGGACCAGACGGAAACGGCTACACGCAAAACAGCTCAACTCAAAATTTCCCAACTCTTTCAAAAGTACGATGGGGCGAAATCAAGTTGAATGGATGGCCACTGAGTGCAAACAACCCCAGTCTTATCCAGTCTGGCGACCTAAAAACGGGCGACCCCAACAGCGGGGTTTCATATTTGATGCCTGCAATTGCCAAGAACCTTGAAGGATCAATCGCGATCATCGCTACTCAGGCAAACTTCGACGGTGTTCCGAACGCAATTGGTGCTGGTCGGCGGCCAACTGATCCGCTTGGCTCGATGGGCCCGGCAGTTGTCTATGGGATGTCGAACCAGAACGTTTTTGTAAATGCACCCACTGGAGTTCTCCGATGGGGCGACTATGCTGGAATTGGTCTCGACCCGCAAATCTCAGACACATTCTGGGGAGCACATGAGCTGATTAAGAGCACATCACTTGCTTGGGGCACTGAAATCTACAAAGTGCGCATCAAGAACAGCGACATAACTCCTCGAAATGTTCTCTCCGTAACTCCAATATTCGGAACGAATACAGCAGGCAACGCCTCAAGCTTTGCCGTAAACGGAGACAGCAACGTATATACATTGGATTCCGAATTCGTCGGAAACCGCGGTAACTACGCTGGCTATGAGGTCGTTTTCGACGGAACGGGTCTGAAAGATGGTGCGCGAGTTGATTTCACTTCATTCGCTTCGATCGAAGGCGTGAGCGGATTCATCTATGCTTTCAACAATCTCACCAACAACTACGATTTGTTGACCAGCACAAGGCTGAAGACGACACCGTCAACCTATGTTCAAGATTTCCCGCAATCCTACTTTGCGCGATATCGCAACACAGGCACCGGTGAAATCAAACTCCGATTCGTCGCACTCAATACCGTGCAGCGACGAGGAGTAAACCCGATACCGTTCCAATTCAGCACAGATTTCGGTGTATTGACGATCAACACACTGTAACGAGCAGGCTGAGACAAAAAGGAAACCCCGACCAGTTGGTCGGGGTTTCCTTTTTGTCTCATAGTTAAGCTATCCAGTCAATTCATAAAGAGAGTCTGATGTTTCAGAATATGCGATCCGAGAACGGCGACCTTGATTCGAACGGTCAATCTCCTTTCGGAGGTCTCCTCTAAGTCGATTAATCAGACTAACCGTATACTCATCTTGTTGAGACAAAAGAATCTTCTGTTCATCGTTGATCACCCCGCCGTTACTCAAGGAGTCTTGAATATCAGAGAGGCACCGCTCGCGTTGATCAAACAAGTCAGTTAGCCCTGAGAGATCCGCGTCAAGCAATTCGTCATTTATCAAAAGCGATACTGCGACGAACCGATCAATCCGGTTCTGTAATTCATTAACTTGCTTGTGCATAGCCTATTTGTTCTCCAGTCGTAGTTTTTTCCAACTCTGCCCAGCTCTCTCGCAAGTCCCCCAGAACTTTCATCGCCTGATCAATGAAGAGCTCATTGTCCTCAATGTTGGCTTGAACAATTCGATCATAAGTAAAAACATAAAGAGACATCAAACTCTCCGCGATCTCGCCGCCGCGTTCACGATCCAAACACGACATCAATTCACTAATAATGTCTTGAGCGCGTTTGCACTGGTCGTTCTGACGCTCATAGTCTTTTTGTTGCATAGCAACTTTAGCCTGGTTTAAAAACCTCAATGCGCCGTCATAAAGCATGACGACAAGCTTAAGTGGACTTGCTGAGTCTACCGATGACTTCCGGTATTGGTGGATTGACGCGTTGGAATACGACACTCGTTAAGCTGCTCCGGGCGGTTGCCCTACCTAAATGATCGGAGCGTTCAGCCTTTGCCTTCACCCGATTTTTCGGGATTTCCATACGCAAAGAGCATAACTGCAAGACCGGCCAAAAACCAAGCCGCCGGAATAACCCAGCCCCAAGCCTGCGGATATTCGGGCGGTATCGCATTGGGATCATTAAATCCGATCAACTCCAGGTTCAAGTTCATGAACAGGAAGAGTGATCCAATAAACATTCCGGCCGAAAACCCAACCGCACCTGCAAGTTTCACGAACCGCGTTAACAAAATCCCAATAATCAAAACAGGAATTCCGGCGATAGCCAACGCCTTGAATAGTCCCGTCGAAGTCTTAAATGGAAATACGAGGAACGGCCACCAGGTCAACAAAAAAATCGCCAAGCTACCCCCAACAATTGTAAAACATCCTCCCACAAGTTCGTTCTCAAAGTCACGAGGTTTGCGGGAAGACGTAGTTTCCTCTAGGGGCTCATCGGTTCCTAGAGGTTCAAAGGGCATGGGCGGCTTTTAGAGTCCCTTGTCGGCAACAAACTTGGTGAGGTCAGCGATGCGGCAGCTGTAACCCCATTCGTTGTCATACCAAGCAACAACTTTCACCAATTCATCAATCGTGACCGTATCCACCGCGCTAAAGATTGAACTGAAGCTATTACCTTTAAGGTCGCTTGAAACTAGCTCTTCATCGGAGTACTGCAAAATGCCCTTCATTGCTCCATCGGCATACTCTTTCATCGCGGCATTAATTTCTTCTACGGAAGCTACTTTGCTCAGGGTTGCTGTGAAGTCAACGACGCTAACGGTTGGAACTGGCACGCGGAACGCCATTCCTGTAAATTTCCCTTTCAATTCAGGAATAACCAAACCCACTGCCTTCGCTGCACCTGTGCTTGCCGGGACAACGTTTTCGCTCGCCGCTCGACTATCGCGCAGACCTTTTTTAGCGGTATCGACTGTCGCTTGACTGTTTGTCATGGCATGAACTGTTGTCAGCAGGCCTTTCTCGATCCCAAATCGTTCGTGCAAAACCTTGGCCACTGGAGCAAGACCATTCGTCGTGCAACTTGCATTACTAATCACATGGTGCTTCGAGGCGTCGTAGAGTCCTTCGTTGACCCCAAGGACAATCGTCAAATCTTCATTTTTCGCCGGGGCAGAAATAATGACCTTCTTTGCACCCGCTGTTATGTGTGCCTTTGCTTTTTCAGCGTCAGTGAAGAAGCCAGTGCTTTCAATAACAATATCCGCTCCGACATCGCCCCAAGGGATGTTTGCTGGATCTCGTTCGCTAAAAACCTTAAATCGATCGCCATCAACTGTAATGCTGGTGTCGTCGTGAGCAACGGTGCCTTCGTACGGCCCATAAACGGTGTCGTACTTGAAAAGGTGAGCGTTGGTCAAAGTATCTGTGAGATCATTGATTGCAACAACGTCAATATCTCCCTTGTAATGCGCGAGCAACGTGCGAAGCGATAGGCGACCGATGCGCCCAAATCCATTGATTCCTACTTTAATTGCCATGATTTCCTTGTGTTCGTTTAGTTTACTTACCCTGTGCCCTGGTATTTAGGCGGGGTAGCAAGAAGGGCCGCTCGCCGACGGCAAAGCGACCCATCTTTATTGAATCTTTACCAGCTCTAACTAGCCTGCGTTTCCCAGCTATCTCGTCGGCTAATTGCCGAAAGTTCTCGCAGAGAGAAGAGCACCAATCGCCGCGCCGTATCAAAGTCCACATCGCCGTGAATTACGCGTGTCATCGCATCAAAGTCCATCGGTAGATAACCCGCAAAGCCTGCTTGCTCCGCCATCTCTTCAACCGGAGCTTTGTTTGCGATCAGGTGACTCACGTCAGAGCTAACCGGCAAGACTTCACTCAAAACGATTTGACCAGCCACACCGGTGTGATTACACGATTCGCAGCCGTTCGATTCAAACACTCTTTGAATGTGACGCATTCCATAGTGGTCAAGCAATGAGCGTTCGGATTCCGTGAGATTTTGGGCCTCGCGGCAATTCAAGCAGAGCTTAGGAGCAATCGCTTGGCTCCAAACACCCGTGAGAATCGTTGCAAGCAAGTATGGATCAGCGCCGTCGCTAATCAATTGCTGGATCGCCGTAGTAGCATCGTTTGCCGTGACTTCCGCTAGAATCAAGTGACCAGACGAAGCCGCTTTGACCGCAGCGCGAATATCAGCTTCATTTTCCAACTCACCGACGACAATGACTTCGCTTTCGGAGGTCACCGCGAGGTTAATCTGCTCAGCAATATTCTCGCCTTCCGGAGCTTGGGCAACAACCCGACCTTGTCGCTCCATTTCTTGCGAGAGTGCCTTCATTGTCGCTTGTTTTGTACTGCGAACAGAACCCGTAATCAAGAACAACCCGTAGGGTCGCAGAGTCAATTCTCGAAGAAGCTTGAGATTTTCTTCTTCAATCAGCATTTCATCAAGAGCAGTAAGTTTGGCCTCCGCCTGCGGGAACGTAACAACAAAATTGTCGCCTTGTTGTCCGGTAGTAATCGCAACTTTGTAGTCTGCTCCGATTTCAAACGGTATTCGTTGTTCTTCGAGATCAGCGTGAGCGGTTTTCAAAACGCTGGTAGCAAGATCAAGCGGCACACTCTGAACCGGGCAAAGTCGACCATGAATTCGGTAGAGAATTTCGCCCTGCCCGTCCCCATATCCAACGGTGATTGATGTAGCACTTTTACGTTTGGCATCGGCGATCAATTCTCGGAGGAGTGCGTTTAAGTGATCTGGCCGCTCAGGGTTAACAATCGTTCCGTCGGTCAAATTGGTTTCATGCTCATGGGCGATCGCGACCATCTGTTCAAGAGCAGATTCGCCTCGATCTCGAGCAACGCCGTAGGCTTCATCAATTGTGTAGGCGAGTCGTACTTCGTCCGCAAGAACCGGTTCGATTCGTTTGCCGGAAGCACTGCGAATTGCTTCAATTGCTTCGTGGTCTTGCGTTTCACGCATCGCGAGCAGCAACATATCGCCGCGTACTGCGACTGGCAAGACTTGGAACAATTGGCAAGTTTCGTGGGAAACCAACTGCAACGCGTCTTGGCTAGGAGCATCGTCCTCAAGGTGCCAAGGACTGACTCCCTTTTGAGAAGCGAGAACTTGCAAGAGTCGTCGCTCCGAGATCAGGCCCATTGATATAAGTACCTGGCCCAATTTTTCTTTGGTCGAACTTTGTCGAGCAAGTGCACGTTCAAGTTGCGCCGGCGCAACCAATTTGTGCTTAACTAAGAGTTCACCCGCCTTGAGGTCACGTTCCAAATCGGCCGAGGATTCATCGTCCAACTCGCTTACCGGATCAACTGAAGCAAGGTCTTGCCCTGAATTTTCCTCAAAGTTATCGGAGACCTGCTCATTGTCAGATTGAGTCAATTGTGCCTGTGCGCCAGGAATGTTAGCCCAGAAATCCGCAGGTGTTGCTTGTTGCTGAGGTTCGACAGCTAAAAATTCCTCACTCGTCACAGAGGGTGATTTAGCCTGCTCCTCTACAAAAGGAGGTGCAGTTACAAATGTTTCTTCGGCTGTAGTCTGGGATGCTTCAAAGGCCGTCTCTACTTCGATTGGATCGAAGTTTTCGACTGCCTGACTTGTCGGTTCCGCCTCATAAGAGACAGGCAATTCACTTGGTGTCAAAAATTCTTCAAAGTCAGAATGAGTTACGTTTGAGTAATTATTGGTTTCAACTTCGCCATTTTCAGCCGGGGGCGTTGAGATATCGAAGGTCGAATCAAAGTGGTTCGGTGACTCAAATGAAGTGACTTCTTCATTGACTGATTCAACATGGTTTTCAAATGTGTTGTCTGGTACCAGTTCCTGAAATGGGGATGTTTCCTGAAGCTGCCCACTCGTTTCACTGGACTCAAATGCCTCAAAATTAGCAGATTCTTCGGATTCAGTGGAATGATTTTCACTCTTTTCAAAACTGGTCGGCGCCACAAATTCGTCAACCTGGTTCCACGGTCTAGAGACAGGAGTTTGAGGAATCTCAGCAGGAGAAGCTGTCGTCGGGCGGTCAGCTCCAAGGAGCTTGTTTCCAGTCGGCTTGAATGGATCCTCGATTACATAGTGACCAGATGGTGGTCGGTTCATAAACTTAGATTCACCAACATCAATTGTCTGAACCTTATCTCCAGATTCACCGGCGTTTATTTCAGCAGGCTCCAAATCAGTACTTGCACTAAGAACTTCTTGATGTTCTGGTTGAACAAAACTTGGTGACTCCGGCGGCTCAACGGGGATTGGCGGCGGCGTTGCCGTGCTTGACTCACTCCACGCATTGCTTTGCGCAATGGCATCAGTCTTTTGCTTGATTTCCTCTTCACTTGGTCGTTGGAACGTGCTGCTAATTGGTTGAAATCCGTTTGGATCAAGAGTGCCAGCCATGATATCGCTTTCTGAAGGATCAGCAGGTGCTTGTTCTCTGGGTGTAAGTTCGACGTCGTCCCAACCTGTAACAACTGGCTGAGCAGTTTCAGGAGTCCGGACTTCGGTTTCAATATTTGTTTCCGACGTTTGCCCCATTGCAACTTGTGTCTGCTTATTTAACTTATCCCAAAAATTGCCAGTCTGAGCTAGAGGCTCGGTTACTTCGACAGTTGGAATCTGTATTGGTTCAATTTTCTCAATCGGCTCGACAGTTGCTTCAATTTGTTCTGAAAAGGCAGGGGCCGAAGCTTGGGTAACCAAGTTTGCCTCATCTTTTGAGAATTCTTCCCAATCAATGACGAGAGGTGCACGATTGGCATTCATTGGTGGAGCTTCGCCATGAACAACAGGTGGTGCGGCCGGAGCGGCACTTTTCTGGTGGTTTTGCTGCGGAAATGCGCCCGAATTAAGCGGAGCTACAGGGCCCTCAACTTTTTCTAGCACCATGTTGATCGTATTATCTTCTTCTGCGCCCTTTCCACGCTTCATCAAACGATCCCAACTAAATTTTTCACCCATTTGTTTGTGTTCCTTTTTCAAGCAAATTTGTATTGCTTGACCTGCTTTTGGGTGCTTCCAGGCAAAAATACGGAAGCCTCCGGTTTTAACATCGGAGGCTTCCTTTAGGTTTTTGAGGGTGAAAAGCTAAAAACCGCCGACTTTTGGTCTCGGGGGTGCCATGAGTGGCTTTTTGCCTTTCATTTGCGTTTTCAGATAATCAATGGCCTTAACGAGTTGGGGGTCTTGTCCCTTTGCCGCCAAATCAGGCCGATCATCTATTTCGATGTCAGGATCAACACCCGTATTTTCGGCAATCCACTTCCCTGTATCAGGATCGTAAATACCGAATGCTGGCGAAGTCAAACCACCACCGCCAATGAGCGGATAAGTACCTTGAATCCCAACAAGTCCACCCCAAGTGCGCGTGCCAATCAATGGCCCAATCTTTGCTTTCTTGAAGAGGTATGGGAACAGATCACCGCCAGACCCAGCATGTTGATTGATCAACATTGCTTTGGGGCCATTGAGAGATGGCTTTAGACCGGTTTCACTGCCATAACGCGGTGAAAAGACATTCGTAAATTGTCCTGTTAAGTAGTCAATGAAGAATGTTGGAATCCATCCACCACCATTGTAGCGCTCATCAATGACCCATGCCTCTTTATCCATTTGCGACATATAGCCACGAATGAACATAATCATTCCAGCAGCGCTTGTATCAGGAACATAGATATACCCAATCTTTCCGCCGCTCATTTCTTCGACCAATTGACGTCGCTCTTCAACCCAGGTTTCTGTTCGAAGCCTAGTTTCATTCAAAGTTGGATAGACGCTATAAGTTCGCGATCCTTCCATAGAAGGAGTCGAATTTACGGTCAGTTCAACACGTTGACCAACTTTGCCAATCAAATGTGGAGTTACGCCTTCTTCAGTTGTCACAGCTTTACCGTCGATAGCAAGCAGATAATCACCAGCTTTCACATCAACGCCAAGTTCTCCAAGAGGGCCCCTTGTATCTGGTACGTAACTCACACCTCGATAGACCTTCGAAATTCGAATTCGACTTCCAACCGCCTCATAGTCGGCACCGAGCAATCCGGCAGCTTGTCCCATCGGATCACTGCCTGCCGGACCGTTTGTAATGTAAGCGTGTCCTGTTCCAAGTTCTCCGATCAATTGGCCCAAGATGTAATCAAAGTCGCTCCGATCTCCGATATCAGAGAGCAATGAGCCATATTTGTCGCCGATCGCTTTCCAATTAAGGCCGAGCATCTTTTCATCGTAATAATTGTCCCGCTCGTAGCGCCAGGCATCCCAGAACATTTGTTGATATTCTTTGGCAGGGTCTATGACGCGACCAACTCGGTTGAGCGCAACAGCACCATCACCGATCTTGACTCCCGGGCGAACATCAGCAATACCAATCGTTGGCCCAACTTTGTAAGCGAGTTTTGTTCGATCAGCATTAAATGAAAGCCCTTGGATCAACGGCATGACAGGTGCAATTGATCGCGAACCAACGTTGAACATCGTAATTCCGCTTGACGAAATAACGAGAACGCCGTTCTTCAAACCAACGGTGCCAATGTATTGATCGACCGAATAAGGAAGCGGAATTAACCTGCTTTCCATATTCACAAGATCAACTTTCATTTCCGAAGCCTGAGCCGGAGTTGGCTCTGGTGATCCACCAGAGCCATCTTTTACTGGTTCTTCATCTTCAGGCGGCAATAATGGATTCTTGGCGTCCTTGCTAAGCGGCAACATGTAAACCCGTTGAATCGCGCCACCTTGCTCGAGGTGGGGCCCAAGTAGGCCTTGTCCAGGTGTATAGTCTCGCGCTGATACGAAGTACAAGAATTTGCCATTCATATCAAAGGTGGGTTGACCATCGCCAAACATCCCTTGAGTGACCTTGTGTTCTTGGTTGTTAGCAATGTCATAAAGGCACACTTCTGTAAGCAAGTTAGGCAGTGACTTGTTATAAGTTAACCACTTACCATCTTGCGACCAATCGGCCGAAGGAGTTTGTGCCCCGTCCTTAACCACCAATTTGGACTGATTAGTCTCAAGATCAAGGTAGTACAGCGAAAAATCAAGTCCGTTGAACAAAAGGGCTTTACCATTCGGACTCAAATTGAATCCAGAAACTTTGATATCTGCTGGAGTCTTGATAATCTCCTCCGCTCCACCCATCTGGGGTCGCCGAGCAATTTGGTTTTCACCAGATCGATCTGTCAAGTAATAGATGAACTGCCCGTCAGGACTCCAGGAAGGACTCTGCTCCTTGACTCCATCGGTATCGGTCAAATTGCGTGTATCACCGGTTGTTGCTGGAGCCGAATAAATATCTCCTCGAGCTTCGACGGCGATGCGCTTACCACTAGGCGAAAGCGAGAAATTGCTCACTTGGTTGCCAAGGCTAACGTAGCGAGGTCGCATCGAAAGATTGTCGCCCGTCACCCGTGGGTCGAGCATCGTGATCTTGCCGGTTGCGATATCGTAAGCATGAAGCCGCAAATTTCGTTCAAAAACAATGGTCTTGCCGTCGGTGCTTGGCCAGCGCATGTCGGCATCGTCGAACTTCGTCAGCTGAGTAATTTTTTTGCTACCCGTATTGTATTTGTACAAATTGAGCGTGCTTTGATTTTTGTCGCTGATGTAAAAGACATCTTCGCCAACCCACATCGGGAAGTAATTTTGTTCCCGCTCTGCTGGTATCTCAGAGTAAGACTTGGTTTTGAAATCCCAGAAAGAGATGCGTCCCTGAGTTCCACCTCGATAGCGTCTCCAGTTGAACTGGTGACTATTACTTCGGTTGTAAGCAATCTTTGAACCGTCTGGACTAAAAGATACATCCGCGACTTCTGCGATATCGGTACGTTCTGGCAACCCACCATTCGCGGGTACAAGCCAGAGCCGGGACATTCGAGGAGTGTGGTTCCCGTAATTTGAACTGAATACGACTTTTGTTCCATCTGGAGTCCAACCCTCAACCGACTCGTTTGTCGGTTCAAATGTCAATCTTGCGGGCTTTCCTCCATCAACAGGGATTGTAAAGACATCATTGGATCCGTCGTATTGGGCGGTAAATGCAATTGTCTTTCCATCGGGAGAGAATTTGGGAAGCATTTCACTCCCGGGGTGTGAGGTCAGTCGGCGGGCCGGGCCACCTTTTAGATCAGCAATCCAAAGATCAGAAGCATAAACGAAGACAGTTTTGTCTCCGTGAACGTCCGGCCAGCGCAAAAGCCGTACCGAATCTGTCAAGGATTGCCCCATTGCAATTGCAGCGAGCGATGAGATCAGCATAATTCCTTCTGTTGCGGCTATTAGCCGCATTCCCTCATTTTTACCGGAGTAACCGAGTGAATCGTTTCGCTAAGGAAGGCAAGACCTGCAAAAGACTCACTGTGATGGCGGAGGATCACCGGCTGGGGGAGCTAGCCCGACTTCAATTTCAACTGAAACAACGGTGCCCGAAATCCAAGCACTAATTTTTGCCTTTCCTTCAGTAAGGGTTCTCAGAACACCTGATTGATCAATCCAGGCTGAACCTTGCGCTGACCAAATTACTTGGTTGAGCGGTACTTTTTCGCCCTTAGAATTAACGACTGAATATGTTGCGGTTGCCCCTTCTTCCAGATTTGGAACACCTTTGATGACGAAAGTTTCGCCTTCTACGGGTTTGGGAGAATCGCCGAATAGCAAAAGACTATTGCAAATTGCCCTTTCCAGTCCTTTGTCACTGGGGCGATTGAGTACAAGCGTGCCTAAAGCTAACGTCGAACTCCCACCGCCATCAAGATTAATTGCTTCAGTACATCCTAGGCGCATCATGACTTTTGCAAGCTCATCCAGGCTAGCTCCTCGACTCATAGATTGTCGTCCATCAATGACAACTAACCAAATATCTCCTTCTTTTGTGGATCCAACCGCAGTTCGAGGATGCATTGTGGTCGAAAAACTCTCCGACATTCCTTCAACAACGAGGTCAATCCCCAGTTTCCCTCCATGAATCAATCGAGGCCCCCCGCCAATAGCATGAACAACCTTGCTAAAGTCGGCCCCAGTTGATCGAGTTGATATCTCAATTTCTTGACCGACCGGCAAACCAGCAATGGAAAGTTTTTGATTCCCTGTACCGACCAATATCAATTTTCCTTGCTCAACTGGTGCGGTCTTGAGGTCGGGAGTGATGAGTTCCACTCTTGCCTTCAGTGTTCCGTTAGGAGTCAGTTTGTCAGTCACCGAAAGCAACGCAAAGTTTCCTTCGACGGTCGAACGTGCGGCCGCCGCAATGGGCGTAAAGAGTGTGATTGCGTTATCTTTTGCTTCTTCATTAAGTCCGTCCACCGTTCGCAGTAAATCCCCTGCTTTAAACGTGATGGTTGTTTCAATTGGCCCGACAGTCGAATAACTCGCCCCCCACAAAAATGCCGATCGCTTGAGGAACGGAAGGCTAACGAGCTCGCCCGATTGGATCATCATGCCGATCGGGTCTCCGCTCCAAGGGAAGAAATCTGCATTAACTCCCGCGAGTGCGCCATTCGCTTCAATGGTCTTTGTTAAAACTTCGCGGCCCTTCGTCGCATCATCGGGCACGAAAATCTGGGATCCCGCGAGAGCTGGTTTCGAAAAAACCTTGCCTGAACCAGGGAAATAGTGAAACGCGTGAATAACACGAGGCAAACCCAAATCAATTTCCATTCGATACGTAAGCCCAGGCGCTACAATCTTCTCCCAGGTTTGAGACTGAGCAATCAATAATTGCGGAGCAACCGTCAGCAAGACTGAAAGTGTAAGCAGAGCAATCCGAGATTTTTTATACTTCAATGAGATCATTTCCGTGTTTCCGATGCCAAGAAGGGTACCAGAGGAACCAATTGATTTTCGGCGGTATTCTGGACTTTGAAATGCGATTAACCCATCTCGTTAAGTGCGCTGGTTGAGCGAGCAAACTGGGCCCGACCCAGTTAGCGGAGGTTCTCCGCTTATTGCCCAAGCAAACGCATCCTGATCTCCTGGTTGGTTTTGACACCAAAGATGATGCGGGGGTTATTCGTGTGCCCGGCTCCTCTAATCTTGCACTTATACAGACGATGGACTTTTTCACTCCTGTTGTTGACGATCCATATTCTTACGGCGCAATTGCCGCCGCAAATGCCTTGAGCGACGTGTATGCAATGGGTGGCACTCCGATGACAGTCATGAATATCGCCTGCTTCGATCCTGAAGCCGCTCCTGCCGAAGTTTGGGCTCAGATTTTTCTTGGTATGGCTGAAAAGTGTGCTGAAGCGGGCGCGACTATTGTGGGTGGCCATTCCGTCGAAGATGACGAGCCGAAATTCGGCCTCAGCGTCACCGGCATCGTCGATGTCAATCGCATTTTTGCCAACACGCAAGCAAAACCCGGCGAGAGACTATTCTTGAGCAAACCTCTCGGTGCGGGAATCGCAACAACTGCCGCAAAGTTTGATAAGTGCAGTGAAGAAGAAATCGGTGCCGCTATCGAAACAATGTCTACCCTCAACCGACAGGCAATGGAAATCGCACAGGAACAAAACGTCCGATGCGCAACCGATATCACTGGATTTGGACTTATCGGTCACTTATGGAATATCGCTCGGGCAAGCGGAGTCAAGATTACGGTCGTAGCCCATAAACTCCCAATCCTTCCAGGAATCGAGCGCATGGTTAACGATGGATGCATCACGGGAGGTTCGCTCAAAAATAGAAGCGCTCTCGGCAATGATCTAACTGTTCACCAAGAAGTACCAAACTGGCTCCGTGAGGTCGTTGCCGACCCCCAAACGAGTGGTGGACTAGCCGTTACCTCAAATAACGAGGTAGACCAATCGGTCGAAATCGGTTTCATCGAATCCGGCGAACCCGAAATCATCGTCCTTCCTTAATCTTCAATGTTCCCGTTATAGAATTTCCAAGGCTTTGGATTCTTAGTAATTGGCTCACCGTCGAGGTAATTCCGTGCGATTGCCCAGGGCATATTTCCCATGTGGAGAATCTGGTCGTGGAACTCTTTTTCCCGAATCTTGCCCGAATCTACAAGTTCCCGACGCATTTGCCAGAGTTGTAGCGCCCCGAGCATATATGCCGCCTGGTAGAGCGGAGGATAGCTTCCGCCAAACGAGCGTCGAACCTCACCTTCAGCGGTGCTTTGTTCATGACCAACAACATCCGTCAGCATCTTCAC
>JBJXDW010000009.1:0-16705 GCA_046154445.1 Fimbriimonadaceae bacterium
TTTGCTATTGCGGGCTTGGTCAAGTTGTTTGCTTACTTGAAGTATGGGTTAGCAGCGGTTTTGATTTTTGTTGGCGGCAAGATGCTCTTCAATTATGCAGAGCATGAGCATGACTTGATACCTGGAATTGAGAAGTTCCCAATTGGATTGAGCCTGGGGATCATTGCAGGCATATTGGTGGTTTCAATTTTGGCAAGCAAGTTGTTTCCTCCTAAAGATGAGGATCACATGCCGACGGCGGCGTAGGACAATTTGGTGGTGCTGGTTCTTGCGGTAAAGCACCACCGACGCCCTGTTCCAGTTTGGACAGGGCGTTTTTTATTGGGTGCGACACCAATTGAGGCCGTAACCATAGAGCCAGTCGGAAGGCACCATGGCGTCATCGGAATCTGACAGGGGGTTAATAGTGGCGTATGTTGCTACCATTTGGGATTTGTCTCCAGCATGGGCATTGGGAAGGAGTTTGCCGAGGGTGGATTTCCCGTACATGACGCTCTCCCAAGCGATGAATTCATTGGTGCGACGATTGTATGTTGCCTTTCCTAGAAGGTCACCGGAGTAAGATCCGGTGTTCCATTCGGAGTCGGCTTTGGCTTCGTAATGACCCTTGATTTCGATTTCGATAGCATCGCCAGCAATTTGTGTGATTGTGCTAGTGAGTGTGCCCTGTTTAATATGCTCTTGCCACCAAGCCGAACCAGCTTTTTGCATATGGTTGTGGAGAATCCAGATTTCGGAAACTCGACCGTTCAGATCGACAGAGGCGCCGACTTGTAGGTTGCGAGGGAGAAATTGACGGTACTCGGAAGGTTTGAACCAGAGTCGATCAATGCCGAAGAATTTGGGATGGCGTTCGTCGAAGGTCGTCATGCCAGGATAGGCGTAGCCGCGTTTGGTGACCCGGAGATCGAGCGTTCCTTTCGGTTTTGTAAAGTCGTCGACCTGGAATTTGATTCGGTCGGTTTTGGGGTCGGGGAGTTTGGAGAGAAGCCGATCGGATTTGGGCATTTGATAATATTTGGTAACGGCGGCTCTGATATTGTTGAGAGTTGTATCGGGGTCGGGATCGGGCCAACCGGCGTTGCAGTAGGCGATCATTTTTCCGGATGGAGTTGCGACAAAAATGCCTTGGTGGATGCCATTTGGGTCGCGAGCAAAAATTTGCGTAGTGATACGATGCTCCCAGATTTGTTTGTTGGGATATTCGTTGTAGCTGACATCGTTTGCGGCGACGGGGATTAGATTTTGGGAGACATAGTTGGCTATGTCGGGGCGAGTCCAGACGAACTGTCTGGTTTTTGCACCATTTTGTCAGCAGTGTCCGCGCGGGTCACCGAAGTAAAGCCAGAGGAGAATGGGTTTATCGGCTTGTTGACCATCTACGAGGCCGTCGAAAATTCGGGTTCTCCAGTTGAGGCTTTGGAAAATCGTGTCGTTGCCTTGGAGGGATGCATGGGCTTTGATGCTTTCAAAGGTTTTCCAGTTCAGAGCGGAGGGAGGTTGGTTTGTTACCTGGAAAGTGAGGAGGAGCGCGGTAAGCATATGGCTTAATTATTGGGACGGTTTGATAGTGGATGGAGGTTTCGTTCTAAGGCGTGCATTTAATTTTTGATTCCGACAAAGGAATGTGAGGTGTCCTCGTTTAACATTCAGGGACGATGACGGGGATGCGGAGGGCGAGTCCGCCTTCGCTCGTTTCTTTGTAGCGGGAGTTCATGTCGAGGGCGGTTTCCCACATGGTTGTGATGACGTCATCGAGGCTGATTTTTGCGTTGGCTGGGTCGCTGCCGTAAGCGATATTGGCGGCGGTGATGGCTTTGAGAGCACCCATTGTGTTTCGTTCGATGCAGGGGATTTGGACGAGTCCACCGACGGGGTCGCAGGTGAGGCCGAGGTGGTGTTCCATGGCGATTTCGGCGGCCATGAGAATTCGGTCGGTGTCGCATCCGATCATGTAGGCATGAGCGGCGGCGGCCATGGCGGAACTGACACCAATTTCAGCCATACACCCGCCCATTGCGGCGGAAATGGTAGCTCCTTTTTTGAAGAGGCATCCGATTTCGGCGGCGACGAGGATGAAGTCGCGGAGCTGGCTTTCGGTGAGTCCGAGGAAGACGTAGCCGTACATCATGACGGCGGGAATGACACCGGCGGCTCCGTTTGTGGGAGCCGTGACGACCCGGCCGAAAGCGGCATTTTCTTCGTTGACAGCGATGGCGAAAACGCTGATCCAGCGGAGGGTTTGTTGGAAATTGGGGCTGGCGTAGCGCATTGCGGCGACCCAACCGTCGAAGTCGGTATAGGATCGGGCGCCGATAAGATCAGCGTTTTGTTTTCTGGCTCGGCGGACGACATTGAGTCCACCGGGAAGGGTGCCATCGGTGTGGCAACCACGGTAGATGCATGCCTTCATGGTTTCCCAGATTTCGCCAATGCCGGATTCGGTTTCTGCGGCTGGTCGCCAGCGGGCTTCGTTTTTGCGGCTGAGGTTGGGAATGTCGAGGCCGGTTTTTTCGCAGTGGGCTTTTAGTTCGGCAGCGGATTCGACGGGATGTGGAAGGATGATGCAGCGGGCTCCTTTGAGTTCTTCGTTTTCGATGACAACAAACCCGCCTCCGACGCTGTAATAGGTTTCGGAGACTTCGCCTCGATCGGTTTGGGCGGTGTAGCGAATGCCGTTGGGATGGAATGGGAGGGTTTCGTCCATGTGGAAGACAATGTCTTCGGTTGGGATGAAATTGACTGGGTTTTGGAGGACTGTCAGTGTTTTGGAGGATTTTATTGCGGCGATTGTCGGAGCGATTTCATCCACAGGGCAGGTTTTTGGATCCCAGTCGAGGAGTCCGAGTTGAGCGGCAATATCGGTGCCATGCCCTTTGCCAGTTTTAGCAAGGCTCCCATAGAGATGAACTTTTAAACTGATGATTTTTTGGTCTTGTAACTTAACAAGAAAAAGTCGAGCGGCTCGCCATGGGCCGAGGGTGTGGGAACTACTGGGGCCAACGCCAATTTTGAAAATGTCGAATACGCTGATTGCTTCTCTGAGTTCGGCCACGGGCTTGAGTATACGTTGGGTGGCTTTGGGCGAGTATCCTATGGCTTACGATGGTCGAGGCATTGAAGTGGATTGTGGTTGGTCTGGCGATGGGGATCGCGATTGAGTGGTTTCGTCATGGCTCGATTTTGCGGAGTTTGGCGGGTATGCCGAAGTTCCAGGCGGATGCGGAGAAGTTGGAGCGGGAGGTCGCTGGGCTGAAGACTGAAGTTGGGGCTTTGCGGGCGCAGGCAGAACTTGTGCCTGGATTGAAGGCTCGAGTGAGTGAATTGGAAAGTCGTCCGTTTCAGGTTGTGGAGACTTCGGATGTTGCGTCAGAAGTAGTCGCAAGTGTTGTTGGGTTGGAGGCAGTGACGAGTTTGCCGGCGGAGTTTCGTGTTCGACTTGAGGCGGCGGGAGTGAGTGGATTGGCGGATTTGGGGTCGCGATCTGAGCAGGAAGTTCTGGATTTGGTGGAGGCCCAACCTTGGGATGATGTCGATGTGGCGGCTTGGATTTCGGAGGCGGCAGACTTGGCGGGTGAATCTACTGGGGTTCAATCTGTTGTTCAGCCTGCCGTTGTGGATGATGATTTGATGTTGTTGCCGGGGGTTTCGGAGGCTCAGGTTGTGGCGTTGAAGGCGGGAGGTTTTGGGAGCTTTCAGGCGATTTTGGGAGCGAGCGAGGAAGCTTTGTTAGAAGCTGTGGATGCACAGCCTTGGGACATGGTCGATGTTACGGCGTGGATTGATATTGCGAAGGAGCGGTCCTGAGATGGGTGACCGCAAGCCGTTGATTTCGGAAGTTCAAGATCAAGTCCGACGGTTTGGGGTGGAGAAGGTGTTTATCCTCGCAATGCTGTTGATGATTGGCTTGTGGCTCTTTAATTCACGCTAGGTGGTGAATCGCTTGTTCGATGTCTTCGATAAGGTCTTCGATATCTTCGAGGCCTGCATAGAATCGGATCGCCCATTTTTCGGTGGGCCAGTCCATGGGTTTGCCATAGATGGGAACGGCGAGGCTTTCGAAGCCGCCCCAACTAACGCCCATTTGGAAAATTTTCAGGGCTTCGAGGAAATTTTTGATAGCTGCTTCGGTTTGGATCTTTGGGATTACGGTGATGAGGCTGGTGTGCCCGGTTTGCTGTTTGGCGATGAGTTCGGCTTGGGGATGTTTGGGGTTGCCGGTATAGAGGATTTCTTCAAATTCTGACTTGGTATTGAGGTAATTGAAGAGCAGTTTGCCCATACGCTGGGCTTCGTCGACTCGGAGGCGGAGGGTGCGCATTCCCCTAAGCATGAGCCAGGCGTCGAATGGAGCGAGTCGTCCGCCGAACCACTGTCCTTCGCGGAGTTCGATTTCGCGGCAGATTTCGGCGGTGCTGCAGAGGGCGCCGGCGACGACATCGCTGTGTCCGCAGAGGTATTTGGTTGCGCTGTGGACGATGATATCGACGCCCATAGTGTGGGGTTGTTGGTAAAGGGGCGTGGCGTTGCTGTTATCGGTGATTGTCTTGATGCCGTTGGCCTTTGCGTGCTTGGTAATGGTTTGGAAGTCTTGGACTCGGAAGAGGACACTGCTTGGGGATTCGAGGTAGATGAGTTTCGTGTTGGGTTGGCAGGCGTCGATGACTTCTTGGGGGTCGTTGCCAACAACGAATGTGGTTTCGATGTTGAGGGTTGGGAGGTAGTTGGTGAGGAATTCACGGGTCGGGCCGTAGGCGGTGTCGACGCATACAATGTGGTCGCCGGATCTGGCGCAATGGAGGATTGCGGCGGTGATAGCAGCCATTCCGGAAGCGAAAATGAGAGCGGCTTCGGTATGTTCGAGCATGGCAAGTTTTTTCTCGACCATTGTGAGGTTGGGGTTACCGACTCGAGAATAGACATAGCGTTCGCGGGAATTGGTGGGGTCGTCGAGTTTGCCACGGAAGGTGTCGAAATCGGGTTGAACGAAGAGGGATGTTTGAAAGATTGGTGGGGTGACAGCTCCGAGGTGGTGGTCTTCTTCGCCGAGGTGTTGGAGGTGAGTGTCACGCCGCATTTGTGTTGGTGGTGATGTTACTCTTTTGGGTGATGTTCAATCACATGAATTGGGAAAGCCCCACCCCATCCCCTCCCCTAGAGGGAGGGACGTTATCGTCAGATTGCCGTTGACAAGTGATGAAAAACGGTTGGGCGAGATTAGTTACTACTCGGTGGTTTGAGATCGTGATCGACGGCGCGGCGGTCGTCGAAGACGAAGCAGTTTCCTTGGAAGAGGCTGTCTTTTTTCGGGATATCCATAATGTATTGAAGGATTCCGCCTTGGAGATGATAGACATGTTTGTGTCCGAGTTGGCGGAGGTAGGCGGTAGCTTTTTCGCAACGGATTCCACCGGTGCAGAACATGGCAACCTTTTGGTCAGGGTCGGTTAAATTTTCCTTTACGTAATCCGGGAATTCGTTAAATTCAGTAGTTCTGGGATCGATTGCGCCTTGGAATGAGCCATCTTCGAATTCGTATGAATTTCGGCAATCGATGAGGACAACATCGGGCTGGGAGATAAGTTCGTTCCAATCTTCCGGAGAAATGTATGTGCCAACCAATTGGTTGGGATCAATACTGGGGACTCCCATGCCAACAATTTCGCGTTTAAGTTTGACTTTCCAGCGACGGAACGGCGAGACTTCGACTTCGGAGTACTTTATTGTGAGGTTTACGAACCTTTGATCTTTGGATAGATGAGCGAAAAACAAATCAACTGACTCAGGAGTTCCGGCAAGTGTGGAATTGATGCCTTCTTCAGCTAGGAGGATGGTTCCCAGCAGTCCGAGATTTCTACCAAGTTCCTCAACCGATGGTTGAAGAACTTGGTAGTCGGGGAGAGCGACGAATCGGTAGAAAGCGGCTACCTTGACCATTTTGTTCCTTTTATGCTTTTGCGGTGGCAAATTCTCGGATGGCGGAAGCAGCGTTCGGGGTTTCTTGTCCCGATTCACCGTGGTTGACTTTTACTTCTCCAATCACTTCAGCGGCTTTTATAGCGATTTCAGTGAGTGATTTGCGGTGCCGACCGATGGCAATGAGGGCGGAGTTCATTGCATAACGCGTACGGTTCGGGGCTTTGTGAATGTTCTTGATGATGTAATCGATCAGTGGGCGAAATTCGGAGTCGGCGCGGCGAGTTGCTTTGGCGGCGAAAATGGAAACGGCGTTCCATCCAATAGTTGAGATGTTTTCGGCTGGATTTTCGATCCAAGCTTGGGTTGTGATCCAGGAGTTGGGGTAGCGAACCATAAGCCCAGCGACGGAGCCGCAGAGGACGTAGTTTTCGCACTCTTCGGCCCAGAGTGTGAGTTCATCCATGCTGAGGTCTTGGGGGGAAGCGACCATGGTTGCAAGCATGCGAGCGTCGTGGTTTTCGGTATTCCAAAGGAGGGTGGCTTGGCGTGAGCTATTGCGAAATTCTCCGGCGATTCGTTTGAGGTTGGTGAAGCTAACACCAAACATGGGATCTTTTATTCCGTGCTTTCTATAAACTACGCAGTTCTTTTTTGAGCCACTGCGCTCTAGTTCCTCCATCATTTCCTCAAATTTCATAGAGGTGGAGTTTACTGGAATTGGGTTCCGGCCCCCCTGCCTATTTTTTGGAACGAAGTAGTCCCGACATGCATGTAATAATGGTAGTGATGAAAGCATTCGCTTTCCCTGCGCTCATCGCGGGTACTGTGGCAGCCTTTGTTGTTGCCGGTACCCGGGTTAACGCTTCCAGTTTGGAAGTTCGAGATTTGCAGTTTACTCCGGTAGCGGAGGCATCGGATTCCGTTGTTGTACAGACCAGTAAGGCTCCCGACTTCAGTTTGAAGGGGGTTGATGGGAAGACGCATACTCTTGAGAGCACATTGAAGGGTGCAGACGAGGTTGTCTTTTACTTCATTGGCAATACTTGCCCAATTAACGCAAAAGCGTTGCCAATGGTCAACAAATTTGCAAACACAGCGAACGCCGACAAGAAAGTGAAGTTTGTTGGAATTATTGACACCGATATGGAAGGTTACAAGGCATGGAACAAGCGTTTCAATGCGAAGTATCCGGTATTGCTTGATGAAGATAAAGAAGTCATTGCGGCGTTTGGTGCTCAGCGATCTCCTTGGTTCGTAGTTGTGAATAGCAAGGGAGAAGTAGTTCATACGGATAAGGGTTATTCGAAGAAATCGCTTCAATCAATGAATGAGCGAGTTGCTAAATTGAACGGTGTGGAGCCGGTCAAGGTCGATCTGAGCAAAGCTCCGGTTGACATGCAGTTTGGCTGACCGTTTTAGGTTTTTTGCTCTCCGTGTGAGAGCATTTGCTTAAAGCGAAGAATCCCGGGTTTTTACGAACCGGGGATTCTCTTTTTTGGTTTGGGCCTGTTTAGGTTGATTGGCTGATCGGGTAGGTAATCTTGCGAGCACTGAAATGGGCAATCCAATTACTAAATCACCAACGGGTTTGAATGTTCCGAATGATCCGATCATTCCTTTTGTTATAGGGGATGGCATTGGCCCTGATATTTGGCGAGCGGCGGAGCACGTTTTTAACTCTTCGGTTGAAAAAGCTTATGATGGCGTTCGAAAAGTTGAGTGGCTTGAGGTTTTGGCGGGTCAGAAAGCTTTTGACACGACGGGCGAGTGGTTGCCGCAAGATACGCTGGATAAATTCAGCGAGTATCGGGTTGGAATAAAGGGGCCTTTGACGACTCCAGTCGGTGGTGGGATTCGTTCTATCAATGTTGCGTTGCGGCAAATTCTTGATCTTTATGTTTGTTTGCGTCCGGTTCGCTGGTTTACGGGCGTTCCGAGTCCGGTTAAAGAACCGAATTTGGTCGACATGGTTATTTTCCGTGAGAACACCGAAGACATCTATGCGGGGATTGAGTTTGTTGCCGGTACGGATGAGTCTGCGAAGTTCTTAGATTGGTTGAACGCTGAGTTTCCGGAAAAAGCGAAGAAGATTCGGTTTGGGACGAAGGAACAGGGTGATGGCTGGAATCGGGAGCTTGAAGGAATTGGTGCTCCAGCCCGTGATTTGCCGGTGAATGTTGGTATTGGGATAAAGGCGGTCAGTTATCTTGGTACTGAGCGACTTGTTCATAGTGCGATTGAGTATGCAATTGCGAATAATCGAAAGAGCCTGACATTGATTCATAAGGGGAACATTATGAAATACACGGAAGGTTCATTTATGGAGTGGGGATATCAGGTGGCGCGTGACTTTTATGGTGCGGTGCCGCTTGATGGTGGCCCTTGGCATGTGATTCCGGAAGGCAAACCGGGTGCAGGGCTTGTGATTAAAGACGGGATCGCGGATGCGTTTTTGCAACAGATTTTGCTTCGTCCGAAGGATTACGATGTTGTAGCGACGTTGAATTTGAACGGCGACTATGTGAGCGATGCTTTGGCGGCCCAGGTTGGCGGGATCGGGATTGCACCTGGTGCGAATATTAACTACGTGAGCGGTCACGCGATTTTTGAAGCGACGCATGGTACTGCTCCTAAGTACGAAAATCTTGATAAGGTGAACCCGAGTTCAGTAATTTTGAGCGGAGAGATGATGTTCCGGCACATGGGTTGGACGGAAGCGGCGGATTTGATTTTGAAGGGCGTTGAAGGTGCAATTGCGGCGAAGACTGTGACCTATGACTTTGCGCGGATGATGTCGGATGCGACGGAAGTCAGTTGTTCGGGCTTTGGCAATGAAATCGTCAAGCATATGTAAGTTCACTTGGTGGCGAAGCGCTCGATTTAGTACTCACTACCTCCCCCTCCCCGAGGGGGAGGTAGGAAATGTTATATGGAAAATCTAAGCATTACGAAAGTTAAGCGAATATGCACACCGGAGTATGTTTGGTATGCAGCTTACGGATCGAATTTGCTGAGGTCGCGGTTTTTGTGTTATATCAATGGTTTGGCACCGACGGAGAATCATCGTGCGCATGCGGGTTGTCGGGATTCGAGTGATCCGGTTTGGGATTTGGCAGCGCGGTGTGAGTATCCGGTCGTTTTTGCAGGCGAGCGATCGAGTTGGGGTGAGGGAGGGGTTGCATTTTTGGATGTAGAGGGTTCGGGAGTAGAGACTCCGCTGAGACTATGGAAGGTGACGCGAGAGCAGTTTGAGGATGTTTGTGCGATGGAAAACGGGCTATTGCCGGGAGCGGTGACGATCGATTTTGGGTCGCTTTGTTCTCGGGGGACGATGGTGGTCGCGGAGCAAGGGTGGTACGGTTTAGGGGCTTTTTTGGGGGATTTTGAGGGTGATCCGGTGGTGACGTTTACTTGGCAAGACCGGCGTATAGATTTGAATAATCCGAGTGAGCGGTATGCGGGAGTAATTAGTGAGGGCAAAGTTGAGATTTTGTGGGATCGTTAAAGTGAACTACTACACGTTTGGCGAATTCTCTCACGGTAACGAGTGCCTTCATTTTTTTTAAAAATGTTTAACTTGCAACTTGATTGTTAACCTTATTATTTGATAGATTAGGGGCATGCTCAGTTTGATGTGTGCATTGATAACTGTTCCCTCGATTGAATTGGTCGACGTCAGCAATCCGTTGGTTGTCCGTCAGGAAATAGGGGCTCCGCGCAAAGCGATTCATTCGGCGAATTTATCGACTCGCCGTGAGACGCGGAAGGTCAACGGAGTTGATAAAGAAGTGAGCGTGTCTTATCGCGTTGAGTTTTTTGGTTCTGTTGATGGTGACCTTGATTCTCCGCAACAGCGGCATTATCGCACGACTCGGGCTCGTCCGGAGGTTTCTGCTCCTAGTTTTGAGATGCGATCTTTTCTGGAAGCGTTGGAGATTGATGACATCGAGGTAGCTGCGGCTTATTTCAATTTGACATCTGTGGGGGGCGAGCAGACGATAGGGGAAGAGATTCAGAAAGCGATTCGGAAGACGAAAGCAAAGTATACGGTTGATACGATTGATAAGACGACGATCAATCCCAATACTAATGTTCAACCCGGTGGTTGGACGACGAATAAATATGCTCATCAAGAAGCTTATGTTGATTGTTTTTACCAAGTTATTGGGAGTTATGATGACGGAACAAAAGCGGTTGACGATATTGTTGCCAGTTCTTCGATTACAGTAGGACGGATGTGGTACCCGATGCGGACTTTTTACGAGACGCATTTTGCACCGGATGGAACACCTGACAAAGAGTATCAGGAGTTGATTGGTGGGATTACGATTGAACCGATAGCTGTCGGTGTAAACCTGCAAGTGACGTTGCCGGAATACAACTGGGTTCCTACGATTAAAGGAAGTTATGCGGGGGGTGGTTATGAATCTGATCCACCAAAACTTGGATTTCAGAATCCTCAAGGGTATATCAATGACTTAACTAAGGAGAACGGAAAGTCATTGATTGACACGATGACTGGTATGGGCTATTCGATCCCGCAGATGGTCGATGTCTTAACGAAACTTGCGCCCGAGGGTACTGATATGAACCGTCTCAACTTCCCTGATCCTGGCGATGGTTGCCAATATGACTTTGATTCTCCTCCGGGAACGACATGGATTCCGACGGATAAGCGTTATCAGACAATGATGACGGGTGCGCGGTTTAACTATCAGACAATGGGCTTTAGTTTGATGGCGGCAATTGGTCGAGTACCTCAGCAGAATGCCAGTTCCATGCGCGTGCTTTGTATGAACATGGAAAAGTTGGAGCCAGCGAAAGGAGTGAAGTATTTGCCATATCGTCCTTCCGATCCTGTTTTTGCGACTTTGGCGAAGAACATGGATGATTCCCGGTTTCGTGGTCCGTGGGATCAAGCTCGGCTTTGGATTTACACCGACAAAGCGACGATTGAGCGCGTCAACGAGAAATTAGTTGGCGGGGTGAGTAGTGCTGGATATTTGATGGCGTTGGCGGACGTTAACTGGGCGGGGGGACTTGATGAGCGCATGTTGAAGGATGCGAATTATATAAAGCCCGAATTCATGTTGGGGGCAGGTGCGCCGGACTATGCGACGAATTTTTTGATGAATACCTTGGATTCGCTTCATCCGAAAAAGGCGGGTGAATGGTTAAAGAAGAATTCAAACTCATTGCTCCAACTGGCGGGGCCGGATGCTGAGGAAACACATAGGAATCACTTGGTTACGGTGACGAGTCGGTTATTGAACTTTGATGCACCGGAGGATCGTGAAGCAACACTTAAGTTTCTCAGTGCGGCGGCGGGGAAACTTGGTTTTATGAAGGGAAAAATCGGTACGGGAAGCACATCCCTTTATTCGGGTCGAAATGAGGAAGTTTCGTTAGTGCTTGCATTGTCACAGTCTGGGTTCTTTACTCCGAGTAAAGATGCTCTGGCCTTTGTTGCAGAGAAAGGGCCGGGAGATGCGAATAAGGCTTTGGCTAAATCATTGATGGGCAATTGATTTAGGCGGCTTCTTCGTTGACATTCTTGTTCCATACGGGGCGAAAATGTTCCATGAGCCCGGGGAAGAGCCCGGCGCAAAGGCTGAGTTTGTGTCCGACATATTTGAGTCCTCCGGGATCGCCGAGGATGTAGATATGAATATGTTTGCCTCGGCTGAGGATTGCCTTGAGGTATCGATTGTAATCCTGGAAATAGGGAGGAGGCGAGTTACTGGTGAGGCTGGCGAGGGTTTGTCCGAGTGATCGTGGCGAGTTGACAAGGAGGACAACGGTCCCATCGATAGTCAAGGCGATAAGGATGTTGGCGATTTCATTTTTTTCGCCAACGAAGAAAGTAATGTTTTCTTGAGACTGGGTGAAGTCCCCGACCCATTGGAACCCAATTCTTTGGAGCTCGGTTATATGTTCTTGACCTTTTTGGAGTTTTGGAAGGTCTTCTCTTTTGGGGATTATGATGTCCAGTTTTTCCGAGACATCTTCAGGTTTGATTTGTGATTCTTCGTCAATGACGTAATTGCCGCTTGGTTTGCCGATTCGCTTGATGCGTTTAATGACGCCTTCGTTATCTAGTTGGCGACAGATGAGGCTGACAGCTTGGGTGGACGGAACCCAGTTACGAAGTTCGTAAGCGAGTTCTTCGTCGGTCATTCCGTTTTGCTCTTTCAGTTTATCGAGCACCATGTTGCGGAGTGAGTTCATGGTTAAACGTTATGATTTTCGGTTGGTTAGGGATATTTACTATAATGTGGGGTGGCGGAGCGGTTTGATCTCGAGTTTTGCAATGATGTTGATGGGGTGTTAGAATTTGTATTGGAACGGGGTTTATTGGTTCGCGAGATGGGTACGGCGCAGTATGAGGGCGGCCGGCATTGGCATATTTCTAGACCTGGGGAGAAAGGTGTTCTTGAGTTGACTTGGGCTCCTTCGTTGGGGGAGATGTGGATCGAAGTTCGGGGGAATCGGCGGGGGGATTGGGTGATGGAGGTGGTTCGAATGATTAGGTGCAAGTTTGGGCGGCGAAATTGACTGATTTGCACGCACCCCACCCCTGCCCCTCCCCTGAAAGGGGAGGGATGAATCTCCAATTGACCGGAATATGAAGCGAGTCTAATACGCTTTGGCGAAGATAACCCGTTGTTTGCTGGGTTTGCCGCTATAGACGCAGGTGCCAGGTTCGTTGTCGGTTGGGTCGAGGGGGATGAGGGGGATGCAGCGGATAGTGGCCTTTGTAGCGTCGCTGATGGCGTCTTCGGTTTCGCCGGTGCCATCCCAATGGGCGACGATGAATCCACCGCCGCCTTCTTGCGCGAATGCGGCTTGGAACTCTTCCCAAGTGTCGACCCGGCGGGTGTTATCTTCGCGCATTTTGAGGGCACGGGCGAAGAGCTCGGCTTGAAATGCGTCAAGGCCGGTTGTGATTGTGGAGACGACTTGGTCGAGAGGGGTTTCGATTTTTTCGGTGCCGATGCGTGATGCGATGAGGCACTTGTTTTCGGCGAGATCGCGTGGTCCGAGTTCGATTCGGAGGCAGGCTCCGCGCATTTCCCAGTAGTTGAATTTTACGCCGGGTGATTCTTTTTCCCGGTCATCGACTTTGACGCTGATGGGTTTGCCTTGCCAGGTTGTGGCTCGAAGGTCGGCAGCGATTTTGTCGGTTGCTTCAAGAACGGCGGTGCGGTCATCGCCTCGACCGATGGGGACGATTACGACTTGGATCGGGGCTAGTCTAGGAGGGCAGACGAGGCCTTGGTCGTCGCTGTGAGCCATGATGAGGGTGCCAATAAGCCTTGTGCTGACGCCCCATGAGGTGGCGTAGACATGTTCAAGTTTGCCTTCTGCAGACTGGAATGTGACGTCGAATGCCTTGGCAAAGTTTTGACCGAGGTGGTGAGAGGTTCCGGCCTGGATGGCGCGGAAATCTTGGGTCATGGCTTCGATGGTGTAGGTGTGGTCGGCGCCGGCGAATTTTTCACCATCGGATTTGATGCCGTCGATGACAGGGACGCACATCCATTCCTCACAAAATCGTTTGTAGATGCCGAGGATTGTAAGTGATTCTTGTTCGGCTTCATCGTAGGTGGCGTGGGCGGTGTGGCCCTCTTGCCAGAGGAATTCGGCGGTGCGGAGGAAGAGGCGAGGTCGTAGCTCCCAGCGCATGACGTTGGCCCATTGGTTGATGAGAAGGGGGAGGTCACGGTAGCTCTGAATCCAGTTTTTGTAGCTGTGCCAAATGATGGTTTCGCTGGTTGGTCGGATGATGAGTTCTTCTTCGAGTTTTGCTTCGGGATCGACAACAACGCCTTTGCCGTTGGGGTCGTTCATCAGGCGGTGGTGGGTGACTACGGCGCACTCTTTGGCGAAGCCGTCTACGTGTTCGGCTTCTTTGCTGAGGAAGGATTTTGGGATGAGGAGAGGGAAGTAGGCGTTGACGTGTCCAGTAGCTTTGAACATGCTGTCGAGGGCTTGTTGCATGTGTTCCCAGATGGCATAGCCGTGGGGTTTGATAACCATGCATCCGCGAACCACGCTGTTGTCGGCGAGGTCGGCTTTTTTGACGACATCGTTGTACCACTCGGCGTAATTTTCATCCCTGCTTGTGACTCCTAGATCCTTTGCCATGGTGGCTATTTTGGCAGGTTCGGTTGAATTTGAGTGGGGCGGTGGTTTTTTAGGTGCTGAAAATAGTTAGTCCCGGAATAACTCCGGGACTAACTATGGTTTTTTTTGTATTTATTTGCCGTCGTCGTCAGGATCGCCTTTCTTTTTGATCGGTTGGTTGCGGAGGCGTTCGATGACTTTGGGGTCATCCATTCTTGCGACCGGTCTGGAGTATCGTTTGAGGAAGCGTGGATCATCGGGATCAACAGTTTTTTCCGGGATGAAAACTCTCGGATCAGATGGGACATGTTTATATGGTGTGAAATCCGGTTTATCGGTAAACATGTCGTCGAGCGGGGTAGCTAGGGCATCGAACATGTTATTGGGGCCGAGTCCGAAGATTCCGTAGATGGTTCGGATGATGCTCATGATGCTCGTGTGGTGTGAACTTACATATCCTTTTTTGGCATAGGGCGAGATCACTTCGACAAATGATCGGTGTCGGTCGACGTGGTCGTTGTCTCCGCCGGAGTCATCTTGGGTGACAAAGATCGCCATGTTTTTCCATTCGGGTCTGTGGCTTAGGAATTCAACGATTCGGCCAAGCGCAAGGTCGTTATCGGCCATGAAACTGGCGGTGTAGGGGTAGCCTTCGTTTGGTCGGGCACCTGCACCATGGTCGTTGCAAATGGCGATGTTGATGAATTTAGGCAACCCTTTTCCTTTACTGAAATAGGTTTTTTCCAGATCTTCTTTAAACCATTGTGCACGAGCGATGTCGGGAATGTTATTGTTGTATGCCGGGAATTCGAAGCATGTGTTATCGAAGAGCACCTTGGGCATGGGCATATTCATCGGGTAGATGGTGCCGGACTTGGTTGTTTCATTCCCTTCATCGGTCTCCGGCAATTCGTAGCCTTCGCCGTAGTTTCGGAAAGTAATTTTGTTTCTCTCAAGATGCTCGAACATGGAACCATTCTCGAGGTAATCCTCGGGGATTTGGGAGCCATCAGAGCCAAAACTGACCATTCGGCCGGGGGTTTTTTCGTCGTTACGGAAGTTCCATCCGGCGTAGTAAACGCGGGTTGTCCAGAGGCTTGGGTAGACGCCGACGAGCCATCTGTGGCCATCGCCGCTTCCGGCGGGTTCCATATAGAAGTTGTCACTGATGGCAAACTTTTCAGCGAGTTCGATGTGGTTGGGCATGATGGGGATGCGTTCTTCCTTTCCACGTTCTCGCACCCATCCATTGCGTCCAAATTCTGCATAGGATGGTTCGCCTTTTGCTCCTTTAAGTTCACCAAAAATGCCATCGAAGGTGTGGTTTTCTTTCGTGATGAAAACGACGTACTTAATTTGGTCGGAGGCTTTGCCTGGTTTGTTTGGAATAACTGGATTGACGGGCCGCGACTGTTTGAAGAGTCCGTTGTTGCGGAGTACGGATTGGGTGGCGGCTTTGAGATCGGCAGGGATCGGGACGTAGCTGATCATGCCGGGCATCTCAGGCATTCCGTAGCGTTCATCGCTAGTGTCTCTTGGGGTGAGGGGGCCACGGGGTCCACGTCCGAGGCCTTTTTGGTTAGCGACGAGGAGGGATTGGTCATCGGGGGTGAGGCGGACCTGCATTGGGAACCATCCTGTTGGGATGTAGCCAGTGACTTGAGACGTTTTGAGGTTAATGACTGCGACTGCGTTGAGTCCGCTACAGCACACATAGAGGGTGCTGGTTTTAGCTTTGTAGGCCATTCCCGACGGGATTACGCCTCGAAGTCCGGCGAGTTCTTTGACGGGTGCGATTCGGATTTGTTTGACTGATTTGAGTGTTTTGGGGTTGAAGATTTCGACCGTATCGTTATTAGCGTTGCTGACGATGATGCCGAGAGGCGTTGTTAGAACAGCATTGGGTGAGCTCCCTCCGACAGCTTTTCCATTTGGGGTTGGGGCGTGGATTAAGAGTCCAGTTTTTGCCGATCTTGCGAGTTTTGGGGCGCGAGGATTTGCGGTTGAGTAGGCAAAAATTGAGTGGGCGTCGGCGGTGTACGGAGAACCGAGACCCGGGATTTGGCGGCCTTCTCTAAAGACACCATTCTCACTTTCTTTGCTTGGGAATGCGAATGCGGGTTCATCGAGTCCTCGGGGGTGTCCCTCACCGGCTTTTGGTGCAGGGATTGTTGAGTAATTGAAAATGCCGATATTTGCAACAAAAAGTTGTTTGGATTTGGCATCAAATGAGAGAGCATAGGGTTGGCGTCCAGCTGGAGTTCGATGGATGACATTTAGAGTTTTGAGGTCGATCGTGACGACATCTTGGTAGGCGATGTCAACGCCGTATGCGATGTTTTTTGTTGGGTCGATGGTTAGGTCGTTGATGTAGGGGTATGGGGTTTCGTCGGTTTTAAGGTTGACGAATCCTAGTGATTCCCAGGTGCCAGCCTTGAGGAGTTCCAGTTGGTATGAATCGCCGAGAGAAATTAGGAGATTGCCATTTGGGAGAAATGCTCCTGCGGGTGCGAGGTTCTTCTTTGTAACTCGAGTTTTGGCGAGGGTTTTGAGATTGTAGAATGAGAGTCCGATATCGTCAAATCCGACAGCGATAGTTCCTGATGGGTTGACGACGACGTTCCAGAGGTCTTCTCCGGTGTAGAGTCGCTTACCGAGC
>JBJXDW010000010.1:0-116270 GCA_046154445.1 Fimbriimonadaceae bacterium
ACGGCGTCGGCGATGACGTACCCCAGGGTGGGTTCTGCGGTGGCGCTGAGGGTGCGGCCGAGATCGGTTTTGCTTTCGCCGACTCGTTTTGTCATGAGAGCTTCGATTGGTTTAGAGAATGCCGCGAGGAGGGTTTTTACGTAAGGATTTTCGGGCCAGGTGTCATCGACGAGGATGGGGGCACCTTTCCAGGTTTTGAGAATGCCTTTGGGGTCGAAATTGAGTTCGATTTCGCCGACGACCTTGCCCCATTCCCAGGCTTGGACGATGATGAGTGGGTTACTGTTGGCGTCTTTGGAGACGATTGGGTATTCGCCTCGAGAGCCGTCGAATCCGGGGATGTTAACTTCTCCGAGGAGGGTGTGGCTATGTCCGCCGACGATGACATCGATATTGCGAAATTTGGTGGCGGTGGCGCGGTCTTGGTCGAGTCCGCCGTGGCTGAGGAGGATGATTTTGTTGACGCCTTGTTTGGTGAGGTTATCGACTTCGGACTGGATGGATTTGACGTAATCGAGAACTCCGGTTCCGGGGATGGGGAGAATGATGCTGAGGAGTTCATTGGGCACGGAGCCTACTATTCCGACTTTTTCGCCGCCGACGTTCAGGATCACGGACTTTTTAATGATCTTGGCGAGTTCGGGTTGTTTGCTGGTGTCGAGGTTGGTGGAAACGATGGGGAATCGGGCGAGGTTGGCGAAATTGAGCAGGGGTTGGAGGCCGCGGTCGAATTCGTGGTTGCCGAGGCACATGACGTCGTATCCGATCATATTCATGAAGCTGAGATCAGCGAGGCCCTCGTATTCGTTGAAGTAGAGGGTTCCTTGGAAAACGTCACCAGCGTTGAGGAGGATAGGGTTTGTGGCTTTGCTACGGCGGTCGATAATGACGCTGGCTTGTCGGGCGTACCCGCCGATGCTTTTGCCTTTGACGGTGCTCGGCATGACATGGCTGTGCATGTCGTTGGTGTGGAGGATGGTCATTGTGAAGTCGCTGGTTTGCGCGAATGCAGATGCGCAAAAGGCGATGGGGAGGAGGAAGGTGGCAAATCGTTTCACAATGTGTATTGGTATACCCCCGGTAGATTTGATAGGTTAGTAAAAGTGGGGGGAATCGCCCTTTAGTTTTAGGTTTTTAGCCCGAAAACCTAGAGTAGATCATGATAGTTGAACTATGCGTTCGGCTTGGGCTTGCGATTGCGGTCGCGGCCGGAGGGCTGCTCACAGGGCAGAAGCAAGGCGAATTTTCGGTGCAGATTGCGCTGGTTTATTCGTTGGTGTCGATTAGCGTTTTTGCGATCGACTGGTACAAGAAGCGGAATCCGGGGGTCGCGGGATTTGTCGCAGTTTTTGATGCGATGTTCATTGCGTCGGTCTTGAGTTCGCTTGGTCAATTGGATCGGTATGGGTTTATGGTTTTGGCGCCTATGATGTGGGCGACGGGTCGTTATTCGTCAGATGCGGCGGCGATGGCTCCGCTGGTTGCGGCGACGGTTATGGTGTGTTCCAACTTTTTTGGCGGGCCCGGTTTTACTTTGCCGACGATGCTTCACACACTTGGAATTTTGTTGATTGGATTGTTGACGAATCAGGCGAAAGTGATTGTAAAAGATCGCGAAGTTGAGGTTGAAGTAACGCGCGAGATTCAGTTTGAGAGCGAGGAGTCGATTCGGATGAAAGAGACTTATTCAAGTTTGAAATCGCATATTGCGGAGCTTGAAGAGAGTACGAAACGCGAGCGGCTTGGGATGAAACTTTGGGCGGCAGCGAACGGCAATGATGAGCCACCGATGATTGCGATGGCAGGGAAACTTCGCGAAGATACGGCTTTGGAAGGGGTGGCGATTTATACACTTAACAAAGCGGATCGACGATTTGTGGTGAGCGCTGTGAGTGGCAAGGTTCCGGAGAAGATTCGGCATTCGGCATTGATGATTGGGAAGGGCTTGAGTGAAGCGCAGATGGTTGACCGATTGAATCGGCAGTTGAGCGAAATGCGCGACCAAGATCGTGCGATTAAAATTCGGAGCTTGATTCTGAAAGAGAGAGGTAAGCCTTGTGGTTGTGTGGCGATGTTTGATTTGCATGCACCGGCTTTGGACTCGGCAATGACGAATACAAAGCCCGTAGTGGATTATCTTGGCGGGTTGGTTTCACAGGCAGTGAAGAAAGATGACGAGCTTCGTCGGCTTCGGGAAGCAGAGGTGCTCTATGGAGTTGCTTCGGTATCGCTTGGGGCGGATAGTAAACAGAATTTGATCACGCGGGTTCTACGTGAGATTGGCGAAGTGATTCAAGTTGATCACCTTGCCGGATTCATTATTGACGGGACGGATGCGCGGCTGGTGACGACGGTTGGAGCGACTCACCGAGTGATGGATCACCTATCGTTTGCCTATGGCTCGGGAATCAGCGGTTGGCTAGCGACACAGTCGCCGGAGGTCATTGCACCGGATGCCCTGGAAGATGATCGGATTGATCGGGCAATTGCGTTGAAGAACCGGATTGGCAGTTTGGCCGTGATTCCGATTATGGATGGCGATACGGCGCTCGGGTTTATAACGGCTTCGACGCACCGGGTTGGGGGGATTGATCGGGCGCGCTTGGAAACCCTTCGGGCGGTAACGGCTGAGTTGACCCAGGCATTGATTCGGCAGGAGCCGGGAGTTGATGCCCCGCTTGGTGCGATGACTCCGACTGAGTTTTATGCGGCAGTTCGATCGGGTGGATCGGGTCACTTTGTTTACTTCGATATTGTGAATCGAGAGCCGTTGCTGAAAGAATTTGGCAAGCCGGCAGTTGATGCGGCCATGCGGAAGTTCACACATCGATTGCGGATGAGATTGCCGTCAGGCGGGGGGATGTGTCGACGCGATGAGGGCGATTTCGTGGCCTATTTGAGTGGCCAATCGGATGATGCGGCGAACCGTTGGGGGAATGATTCAGCGGGGGTTTTGAATGGACTTAATTTGACGACTCCGGATGGGCGACACAGACTTGGGTTTATTGTTCGGGCAAAGGTCGCGCCGTTCGCCCCGCAAAAACCCCAGGTTTCCGAGCAGGAGGTGGTGTAATGAGGGAAATTAGCATCATTACCAGTTCACGTAGGAGTGATCTATCGGATAGAGTGATATCACGGTGGTCGATCACCCGCCCAAGGTGTGGTGGCTGGTTGTGAAACCACCTATTTGTCTACATGCGACCGGATCATCGGCGTCGAACTGTCGGCGCGTGGTTTGGGAGGAAAGGAACTTAACTGGAATGATTCAATCTTTTGATTGGCGAGGTGCACTGGAAATGTGCAATGAAGTGCTGCAGGATGATCCTGATCATCTTGGAGCTTTGGAGACATTGGCGAAAGCGCAGTGGCTTGGTGGTCAGTATAAGGAAGTAATTCATACGACTAATCATTTATTGCGACTGAATCCGCATGAGCCGGGATACCGGTATACGCGGGGGATGGCGTTGATGTCGATTGGTCAGTTGCGTCGGTCAGCGGATGATTTGCGATTTGCTTATGCTCAGAGTAAGGATGTTGCGTTCCGCGATCAGGTGGGATCGGCGTTGCAAGCGGTTGAGCTGTGGCTTTCGGAAGAACCGGTTGCGGGAACTGATCGGATTTCGCTGGTTGAAGGGCGATCGTTTGGATCGTTCTCAAGTATGCGAGTTCACTAAAAATACGTTTATCAATGAAAATGCCCGGTGTAACAAGTGCACCGGGCATTTTTGGGTTATTGCGATTAAAAGGTTGATGTTTCGACTTTGGCGTCTTTGTGATCTTCCATTTCTTCACAGTCGTCACAATCTTTTTTCGCGGCGGCTTTTTCGCAGTCGGCGCAATCTTCTTTTTCGGCAGCGATTTCAACTTTGCCAGCCTTAGCGCAGCAGTCGTCTTCGTCTTCTGCTTCAACATCCTTAGGATTCGCTTGAATTTTAGGAGTGGTTACCTCTGATGCAATCGTTGGTTTGATTGGGGATACGGATGGAGTCATGAGCGCGCTGGCAGCAATTGCCATTGCGGTGAGAGCAGCGATGGTTGCGATGGGAATGATGAGCTTTTTCATGATTTCTTTCTCTAGTGTACTAAACTTCCTTGTCTGATCGCAGGTTCCGTTATTTTAGGGCAGAAGCAGGATCTGTGTTTTCCCAAGGGAAACTGGCATTTCCGAAGTGACCGTTCTTTGCGGTTGGGAGATAGATCGGTCGTCGGAGATCGAGATGTTTGATAATGCCACGGGGTGACATGTCGAAGTTGTCGCGGATTTTGGCGACAATGTTCTCGATATCGGTTGTTTCGGTGCCGTAAGTTTCGACATTGATGCTGACGGGTTGGGCAACGCCGATTGCGTATGCGAGACCGAGCTGGGCTTTTTCGGCGAGGCCAGCAGCGACAATGCATTTAGCGATGTGGCGGGCCATGTATGCGGCGGATCGGTCGACTTTGGTGGGGTCTTTCCCGCTGAATGCGCCGCCACCGTGAGGGCAGAGTCCGCCGTAGGTGTCGACAATAATCTTTCGTCCGGTGAGACCGGTGTCACCATCGGGGCCGCCGGTAACGAATCTGCCGGTTGGGTTGATGTGATAGATTACATCCCCTTTGATGTATTGCGCATATTGTGCGAGAACTGGGTCGATGATTTCTCGCTTGACGATTTCGTTGACTTCGTGCTCGATTTCGGGGGAGTGTTGCTGGCTGAGGACGACGGTTTGGATTTCGACGGGTTTGTCGTTTTCGTAGATGACAGAGACTTGGCTCTTTGCATCCGGGCGCAAGCCGAGGGAAGGTTGGGCGCGGCGGACTTCGGCGGATTGTCGCGTGAGGGCGTGGGCGACGGCGATAGGGAGGGGCATAAGCTCGGGCGTTTCGGTGCAGGCGAGGCCAAACATCATGCCTTGGTCGCCAGCGCCGCCGGTGTCGACGCCTTGAGCGATATCCCGGCTTTGTTCGTGGATTGCGACCATAACGCCGCAAGCGCCGCCATCGATTCCGACGGCGGTGTTGTTATAGCCGACATCTTTGATGGTTTTGCGGACGAGTTGGGCGACATCGACGTATGCTTTGTGGGTGGTGAGTTCTCCGCTGATTACGGCGAAACCGTGACCGACCATGGTTTCGATGGCGACTCGGGCTTCAGCGTCTTGTTCAAGAACGGCGTCAAGAATCGTGTCGGAGATTTGGTCGGCGAGTTTGTCAGGGTGCCCTTCGCTGACGCTCTCGGACGTGTAGATGTGTCGGTATGCCATTTGAACTGAGTTGAAGGATACCGAAGGCTAATTCAGGTGGGAGGGGCCTGGTAAATGTAATATGGACAGAGAAATGGTTTGGTAGACTCTTGACATGGCAACAAACGACTTTTTGCAAAAGGCTGTCGGAACTTGGAAAGGAGAAGGGAAGTTGCACCAATCTTGGGTGAAAGAGACCCCGACACAGAGCGGGCCAAGTGGATTGCACGTTGACTTGGATGAATCGAAGGCTTTTGCAACGGTTACTTATTGGTGGACTTACGACGGGAAGAAGCAGGAGGCGGTTGCGTCGATTATTTGTGATGAGAAGCGGAAGAAAGTTTTTATGGGGTGGGTTGATGCTTGGCACATGAATTATGATGTGATGCGCTTGGTTGGTGAGCTTGAAAAAGACCGAGTTTCGGGATTTGGAAACTATTATGTTGGGGAAGGTGAAAAGGATTGGGGTTGGCGAATCACTTTAGAAATGGCAGAAATGAAGTTGATTCTCAAGATGGATAATGTGACTCCGGATGGGGAGAGTGAGTGGGCTTGGGAAGGAACATATGGCCGCGAATAGTTACGGAAATTGAGTTCGGAAGTTCAAAACCTCAAGTTTATTGTTAGGTTTTGACCCTTGGGTTCCTCGTATTAATACCGAAGTCCATAAAAGGATGGATAGAGGTCTTTACACAGCAGCCACGGGTATGTCGATCGCGGATCTTTGGATTTCGACGATTAGCAACAACCTGGCGAATGCTTCGACAACGGGTTTCAAGAAAGACACCCTTGTCTTTAATGAAGCATTTGAGAGATCTCTTAATGGTTCATCGGGCGAGATTGGGGAAATTGGGGCAGGGCCGGCTCCTTATGGTTCTTATTCGGTTTGGGAAAATGGCGCATTATCGACTACCGGAAATCCACTTGATATTGCGGTGACCAATAAGACTGGTGCGTTTAAGGTCAGAACAGAAAAGGGCGAATTTTATAGTCGGAACGGGGCAATGGCACTTAGTCCGACGGGGACGCTAGTGACATCGACGGGGGCTGAAGTTTTGGATCGAAACGGGTCGGCAATCACGATTCCGAAGGGGCGAGTTGTAATTTCGCCGCAAGGTCATCTTTCGGTTAATGATGTTGATATTGCACAAATTGGGCTTTATGAGGGAGATTTCACGAAGGTTGGCGACGGGCTATTTTCTGCGACTACGGTCAAAGAGATCGACCCAAAGGAAGTCAACATTCAGCAAGGATTTATTGAACAGAGCAACGTCAACGTGGTCGAAGAAATGATCGCGATGATTAAGCTCAACCGCGCTTTTGAGCTGGCACAGAAGTCAGCGCAAAGCGAGGACGAATCGACACAACGGTTAATCACGATTCTTCAAGGACGATAAAACACTGGACAGATTGGCATGAGGCTGGTCTGAGGTGGCGAGATGGCATGAATTGCCAGATCGAAAATGGTCTAAGGAAGGGCTCGGGGTGAACCACAGACAATTGGAAACACACAGGCCAACACATGAGAGCATTGAATACAGCGGGAACCGGAATGGTATCCCAACAGATGAATTTGGACGTTATCGCTAACAACCTTGCGAACGTCAATACCACCGCGTTTAAGAGCCAACGCGCCGAGTTTCAAGACTTGATGTACCAGACTCTACGGGCTTCGGGGGCGGCGAATAATGGGGAAACGAGCCTTCCGCAATCGGTTCAAGTTGGTTTGGGTTCAAGGTTCTCAGCCTCTGCGACGAACTTTAATATGGGATCGCTTTTGACTACGGGCGGCGTTACTGATGTTGCGATCAATGGGGAAGGCTTCTTTCAGATTCAGTTGCCAGGCGGCGAGATTGGATATACCCGCGACGGCAGTTTTAAGCGCGACGCAAACGGCTTGATTGTCACGAGCGACGGTAATCCCTTGATTCCGAATATGACTTTGCCGACAGGGGCACGAGCGATTTCCATTTCACCTGAAGGGTATGTGAGTGCGATTTTGCCCGGAAATAACGATCCGACGGAACTTGGTCAAATTCAGCTTGCGATCTTTACGAATCCATCGGGACTTACTCGAATTGGTCAGAACATGTTTCAATCGGGCGGCGGAAGCGGAGACGCGACGTTGGTCACTCCGGGTAGTGAAGGCAGTGGCACTTTGCAGCAGAACTTTTTGGAAGGTTCGAATGTGCAGGTTGTAGAAGAGATGGTGAAGATGATCTCGGCTCAACGCGCTTACGAAATCAACTCTAAGGCGATCCAAACATCGGATGACATGCTTTCGGTTTTGAACAATTTGAAGAGGTAATAATTGATGCTTTCTGCACTCTGCTCAGTTCTCATTGGTTCGGTTCTTTCGACTTCGATTCAGGTCGATGGCGAAGGGTACTTGCGATTTGCTCACGACAAAGAAGTCGTTTATGCAAAGCGGGCCGAACTCTCTTGGCGCGGTGGCGTGATCGTCAACGCGGAAGGTGACTCGGTTTGGCCGAAGATCACGATTGAGAAGGAACCGAATTCGTTGGAGGTTGATCTTCGCGGTCATATTAAGGCGATTTATTCGGATCAAGTTATTGAGGCGGGGAGGCTTGTTTTGGCGATTTTCCCAGATGATGTTCGACCAGTGGAGAGCGGAAAGTACTTGAAACTCTTTGGTGATGCGGATTTGACTGAGCCGGGTGAAGGATTGGCGGGAGTGATTCGGCCTTGGAGCGGGACAGCAGTTTCAGCTCCAGCAGCTAGTGAACCTGAGAAGAGTTTTGTTCGGGTTCATTCACCGGATGATGTTCCGGAGCAACCACTGAGCCAGAAGGAAGAATCGGTAACGCTTGTCAAGAGAACGCAGAAAACGAATTACACGGCTGATTCTGGTTGGGTGAAGAATGGCGGGATTGAAGTTGCGTTTCCGGATGTTTCGGAAGTGACTGGTCCATCGATGCGATTGGGGGATGTTGCGGACATCTTTGCGGATGCGGAAACGAAGGCAAAGTTGGCGGAAATTGATCTGGGAACGTCTCCGGTTTTTGGAGTGCCACGACAACTTGACCGCAATTGGATCTTGGGCAAATTGAAGGCAGCGGGATTCCCGATTGCAAAGATTCGAGTGGTTGGGCCGGTGCGCATTCAGGTTAAGCGCGTTGGTCAGACGATTACGCAGGCGATGTTTGAGGCGACTGCGGTTGCTGGCATCAAAGATCAGTATCCGGATTTTGAAGCGGAGTCGACCAAGCCGACGCCAGATTTGGACGCACCAGAGGGTTTGCTTGATTTGCGGGTTGATCGGGTGGATAAATCCGGATCGAGACTCTCAGTGACGGTTGTTGCTTACGTTGATGGGAAGCGGATTAACTCACGGACTTTGACTTATTTGAACAAGGGCATGCCGATTAACTTGAACGTTGGAGACGATGTGACGGTGGTTGTGCAGAGTGGTGGCGTGAAAATTGAGACGACGGGCAAGGTCAAAAAAGTAGATCGGGTTTCGGGGGAAGTTTTGGTTCAGCTTTCGACGGGGAAGCAGATGACGGGACGAGTGGGCAAGAGCGGAAAGATTGAGGTTTCACTATGAAAACTAGAACATCATTGATAGCAATGGCTTTGGGGTTGATGAGTTGGTCCTTTGGGGCTGAAGTTGATCAAGACAAAGGCGGAAAACAAAATGCAGGATCGATTTATGATGGTTCGTTTAAGAATCCTTATATCGACGATGTGGCTCGGGCGAAGGGTGATGTGTTGTTGATTATGATTGACGAGCAGTCGGTTAGTACGCTGAGCGCGAATACGAATACTTCTAAGGCGGATAGCACAGAGGTATCGCCAAACATCTTGACGGGGTTTTTGACTCAGCTTTTTGGGCCGCTAAGTAACAGCTCACAGAGTACGACATCGGGGACGGGATCGACGAATCAGAATTCTAAGATGGCGGCAAAGATGAGCGCGATTGTGAAGGAAGTGCTGCCGAATGGGACGCTGATTATTGAGGGTCGCCGGGCTTTGGTGACGAATAAGGATACGCAGACTTTCGTGTTGAGTGGGGTGATTCGTCAGCGCGACATTATGCCGGACAATACGATTGCCAGCTCAAAGATCGCGGAGGCGGAGATCAAGATGGAAGGCAAGGGCCAGATTAGTGAACGACAACGCAAGGGCGTTTTGACAACAATTTTGGATTGGTTATTCTAATGAAACATGCATTTTTGATTTTGATTGTTCTTGGAATGATCTCTTCGGCGATGGGCCAGAACAATGCGGCGGGTGGGGGAGTGGCGGTGCCGCTTACTCCAGCTCAGATCGCAGCCCAGAAAAAGGCGGATGAGGAAGCAGGGCGTAAGGCAAGAGAAGCGCAGGAAGAACTTGATCGTAAAAGATCGCAGTCGATTCGGGAAGCGGAATCGAATGGTATTCCGGTTGAGATTGCGGCGATTGGGGGCTTTAGAGGGGCGCGGTCGAACACGATTTTGGGTTATGGCTTGGTTGTCGGTTTGAATGGAACAGGCGATAGTAAACAAATTCCAGCTACTTCGACGGCGATGGCAAATGCACTTTCGCGGTGGGGGACGATGGTTGATCCGACTAAGTTTAATGCTAAAAACATTGCGATTGTTGCGGTGACGGCAGAACTTCCACCTTTCGCTGCTCCGGGCCGGAAGATGGATATTACGGTGCAGAGTTTGGGGGATGCGAAAAGTTTAGAAGGGGGGATTTTGCTCCCGACTCCGCTCGGGACGATGTACGACACGACAATTACTTACGCGATTGCGACGGGTGCGATTAGCATCGGTGGCTTTAATGCGGGGGCCAGTGGCAGTTCAGTTCGGCAGAACCATCCGACGGTTGGTCGTGTGCCGAATGGGGGTGATATTCAGAAAGGGGTTGAGACTCAGTTTGTCTTTGGTGGGAATGTGGTTTATCTTGATCTTGATCAGCCGGACTTTACGACGGCGCAGCGAGTGCGCGATGCGGTTTCTCGGAGTTTCCCGAGTCTTGGTGTAACGGCGATTGATGCGGTGACGATTGCGATTCGGCTTGAGAACGAAGGTGATGCGGTTGATGTGATCAGCCAGGTTCAAAAGCTTGAAGTTTTTGCGAATACGGAGCCGACAGTTGTGATCAATGAGCGAACAGGAACGATTGTTGTGGGTGGAAATGTGCGGCTTGGTCCGGCGTTGATTGCTCATGGATCGCTGCGAGTGACGATTGATTCTGAATTTGTGACAAGTCAGCCACTACCTTTCAGTCAAGGGCAGACAACGGTGACTCCTCTTGTTACAACCAATGCGAACGAGAATCCTCCGCAGGTTGTTGTGGTGGCGCCGAATGCGACACTTGATGATTTGGCGAAGATCTTCCAGGCGATGGATGTGAGTGCGCGGGACATTATTGCGATCATCCAGGCGTTGAGCCAGCAAGGGGCTTTGAAGGCCAGGGTGCGGATCCAATGATCAATACCGGAATGAAGATTCGACCGGACTTTGCGAAGGGATTGCAGGCCGAATTGCACCAGAAATTGGGCAAGAAAGGCACGGAAACCCGCGACCGGATGGAAAAGATTTACGATTCAATTTTGACGAATGGCGAGCTTGATATTGAGAAGTTGCCGAAAGAGGCGGTTCGAGATATTAAGAAGCTCCAGGACGCGAGCGAGCAGTTCGAGGCGTTTTACGTTAAGAAAATGTTGGCTCAGATGCGGGCAACCACTTTTTCTAAAGACAAGAGTCCGATGATGGACTTTGCTAAGGAAACGATGGACGATGCGATCTCCAGTGAGATGGCAAAAGGCCAAGGCTCGATGGGGATTGCCAAGACAGTTTTTCTCTCGCAGGGTTTGCGGTTGGTTCAACAAAGCGTTGCTCCGCCGTCGGCGAATGCGACTCCAAGTACGACGAAACCGGCTGAAGGGCCGCATGACAATTTGAATGATCTGGGAAAAATCCATGACCAAAACTAACACAAAAGAACTCGAACAACTCTGGAACCGCTGGCTGGGCAAGTCAGATGATGTTCTGGCATTACTCCACCAACAAACGGCGGCACTGACGATGCGCCAAGTCGAGCGACTGGAAGCACTCCAACCGGAACTTGACGCTGAAATGGAAGCGATGGGCGAAATAGACTCAAAAGCTGCGACGTGCGCCAAAGGGCTGGCCGAAGAATATGGTTGTGAACCACATCTTCGAGGTCTGGTGAACGTGCTTGAAAAAGCCGATGCACAGCGAGTTCAGGCTCTTGCTAATAAAGTGATCGTGGCAGGACGGAATGTTCAGCGCGTGATCGAGAAGAATAAGGCCCTGATTGAGAATGAGCTCGAGTATGTGAATGGATCTCTGACAGTGATCTGCACTGAAACCCAAAAGTCTGACGGTCCTTATGCTCCGCGAAGAACACAGGCAAATGTACTGATGAATCAGGCGGCTTGATACCGACAATATTACTAGGAGCATAAAATGGCAGGTCCATTCCTCGGAATCAATATGTCGTCGCAGGCGTTGCGTAACTATCAACGCTCGATGTCGACCATTGGCAATAACATTGCCAATGTAAATACGCGGGGGTACTCGCGACAGACGGTTGAGTTTTCTCCGTTGCCCCAGTTGCAGTTTTATAGCGGCAATTGGAAGTCAATCGGACAAGGCTCAATCATTAGCTCTGTCAATCGTGTCCGCGCGGATTATTTGGATATTAGTCAGAATAATGCTTCGAGCCAGCAAGGAAAGTACGACACAACTGCGACTCATCTTCAGAGGATTGAGAGCATTTACGGTGAACCGAGTGATTCTGGGATAAACCAGGCACTGGATCGGTTCTTTAACTCTTGGTCGGGATTAGGTTCTAATCCGGGTGACACGGCGGCAAAAACTGAAGTTCGACTTTCGGGTCAGGTGTTGACGGATCGGGTTCGGAATCGGTATCAGGACTTGACGTTGTTGGGCAGTAGCCAGACGGCGCAGGTCACGAATACGATTGATCAGATTAATGGCTTGGCGAATAAAATCGCGAGCTTGAATGCTCAGATTTCGGCGACCGTTGGTAACGATGGGGCCGCGAACGGTCTGATGGATCAGCGTGACTTGGCGGTTTCTGATTTGAGCGGCTTGGTCAATTTGAATCGGCAAGTTTTTCCGGATGGATCGTATGCGATTTATGCGGCGGGCCACACCTTGGTTCAGGGCAATGCGGTTCGACCGTTCCCTTCGACCTTTGATGCGGCGACGGGCACGGTGACGGATGGGACAAACACGTTCACTGTCAAAAGCGGTGCGCTAGCGGGACACCTGGCAGGGCTGAACGAAACAAATACACAGAAAGCGAATTTGGATCAGTTGGCTAATGAACTCCGGACGCAAGTGAACACTTTGCACGCAGCGGGTACGAATGGGGCGGGTGATACTGGGATCAACTTTTTTGATGATGTTTTGTTGCCACCCCAGACGGGTGCAGCTGATTTTAAGCTGAGCTCTGATGTGACGGGTGACTTGAATAAGATTATGTCGGGGATGACGGGTGATGCGGGTGATGGATCTATTGCTCAGCAACTCGGTGAGATGCGTGACACAGTTCAGGCAACGCTTGGTGGAAAATCGTTCCGGGGGTTCTTCGGTGACATCATCGGAAAGCTGGCGAGTGATACGAACTTTCAGATTAATGCAGCCGCTACGGAGTCATCGGTTTTGGGTCAGATTGAGCAACAAATGCAAGCAGTGAGCGGGGTCAGCCTTGATGATGAGATGGCGAATTTGGTGAAGATGCAGCGGTCTTATCAGGCGGCGGCCCGGGCGATGTCTGTGTTTGACCAAGTGTCACAGGATTTGATCAATTTGATCCGTTAATGGAGGAATGAATTATGAGAATTAGTACAGCCTTTCAATTTGACAATTATCTGGGGAGCATTCGCACGGCTCAGGAAGCCTATTTGAAAGTTCAGCAGCAGATTGCGTCCGGCAAAAAATATGAAGCGGGGCACGAGGATCCCCTTTCGACTCGGCTGACGATGAATTCGCGACACTTAAAGGCGCGATTTGAGCAATTTGATAAGAACCTTCGCGGTGCGAAGGACTATATGGGGAACGGAGAGAACGCTTTGACGGAGGTCGGTGATTTGTTGAACAAGGCGAATGTTTTGGCGATACAAGGGGCTTCGAGTTCGATTGATACGAATACGGCCCAGAGTTTGGCGAATCAGATTTCGGATTTGCAGGACAAGTTGGTTCGCCTTGGGAATACGCAAGGATCGCAGGGTCAGTACATTTTTGCGGGCCAGAAATCGGATATTAAGCCGTTTTCGGTGAGTGGTGGTGTTTTGACTTTTGGTGGCGATACGAATTCGATTCGGGCAGAAGTCCGCACTTCGGAATACATGGAGATTAACGACCCTGGGGTTTCGACAGTTGTAACCGATATTTACGGCAAGCTTGAAACTTTGAAAACGAATTTGCAGGGCCAAAATGTTATTGCGATTTCGGAACAGAGTTTGAAGGACATCAAGTTGTTGAGGGATCAGGTGACTGGATTGCGAGCCGCTATTGGTTCAAAAATGCAGACAGTTGAAAATCTGAGCACTGAGAACACTCGGAGAATCGACGAGTTTACAAAGGAGATTTCTGACCACGAGGAAGTGGATTTGGCGGAGGCGTTTGTTCGTTATTCGCAGACTGAGACGGCTTATTCGGCCGCGATGCAGGTTGCGAGTAAGGGCATGCAATTGAGCTTAATGGACTTTTTGAGATGATGACGAGTGATGCTATTGAGACAACGCGCTTTGGATCAGTCGCGTTTGATGTGCGTGATGTATTGACGCTGGAGGAAGGCTTTTTGGGTTTTCCTGATGCCAGGCGATTCATTGTGCTTCAGCATAAGGAAGGGAGTCCGTTTTGTTGGTTGCAGAGCGTTGAGATTGGTGATCTCGCGTTTTTGGTGATTGATCCGGGGCATTATGTGCCGGATTACGCTCCTGACATGCCGCTTGATGTGGCGAAACAACTTGAACTTGTCGAAGAAACGCCTCGTCTGGTCTATACTATTGTGACGATACCGAAAGGGAACCCGAATGGTATGACGCTGAACCTTGCTGGTCCGATCTTGATTAACCTTGAGAATCGTTTGGCAAAGCAAGTTGTGGTGGAAGATAATCGGTATCCCATTCGCTATCAAGTGTTCTCGGACGAGAAGCAGGGGCAAGCGGCGGCGTAGAGATTTCGCTGCCAGCGCCATGGAGGGCAACTATGCTGGTACTGACACGAAAGGTCAACCAAAGTATCGTAATCGGCGACGGAATTGAAGTCGTGGTACTTGAGGTGCGCGGGGAACAGGTTCGCATTGGGATCAAGGCGCCTCGCGACGTTGCGGTTCACCGGAAAGAGATTTATGATCAGATTCTGGAGGAGAACGTTTCGGCTTCAGGAACTGATGTTGGGGATGTTCCTGAATAGCAGCTTGGATTGGTATAGTAAGTCATGCTTGCCTCAGTTATAGGATTTGGTGTCATTTTGAATTCACCAATACGACAGATAGTAGTAGGTCAATCAAAATTTCAAATATCTATCAAGGGTGAGAGTCTTGATGTTTTTGCTTACAAGCCTAAGAATTTTGATGGTAAGCGCATGATCATGGTTTTTCATGGCACTCTGCGGAATGCCGAAGAGTATCGCGATGATTCGATTGAAATGGGGGATCGATTCGGAGCGTTGATCGTAGCACCGACGTTTGACTTGGAACGATATCCATCATGGAAGTATCAACGTGGTGGATTGTTGGATGCGGAGGGTAAAGCGGTTGAGGCGGCCGATTGGACATATGCAAAAATTCCTCAACTCGCAACTGCGATCAAGAAGCTGGATGGTCGGCCCGAGATGAAGTATTGGCTGATCGGGCACTCGGCGGGCGGACAGTTTTTAGTGCGAGCGTCGGCGTTTCAGGATACAGGGGCGGAGCGGATTGTGGCGGCGAATCCCGGTTCTCAACTGTTTGCCCATCGGGATGCGCCGTTTGGATATGGCTTTGGGAGTTTGCCAGAGTCGCTTTGCTCAGATGAGCAAATCAAGAAATATTTAGCGGCACCGCTGACACTGTTTGTCGGGACGGCTGACAATAAGCCTGATGAATATTTTGATGACAGTGAGGATGCAATGAAACAGGGTGCGGGCCGGTATCAACGAAACAAAGCCTCGTTTGAGTTTGGGCAAAAGCTGGCGAAAGAGAAGGGGTGGAAATTCAACTGGCGACTTATTGAAGCCGAAGGAATTGAGCATGATCATTTGAAAATGTTTAATCATGCGAAGTGCGAAGACGCGCTGTTTGGGCACTAAGTTGGTAGTGGTTGCTTTGTCCAATCCCAGAGTCGTTGGACATTGACGGCGTGCATGGTTTCGGCTTCGGGAGTTTCGACGATAATCGGGGTTTCGGTAAATCGGGGGTCGTGGACGAGGCATCGGAATGCGGATTCGCCGATTTCGCCTTCACCGAGGTGGTTGTGGCGGTCGACACGGGTGCCGAGGGCTTTTTTGCTGTCGTTGCAGTGAATGATTTTGATTTTGTCACAGCCGATGAGGCGGTCGAATTCGGCGAAGGTAGCTTCGTAGGTTTCGGGGGTGCGAATATCGTATCCGGCGGCGAAGATGTGGCAGGTGTCGAGGCAGATGGCGAGGTTTTTGGGGTTGCCAGTGAGCTCGAGGATTTTAGCGAGGTGTTCGAATTTGTAGTTGAGGGATGAGCCTTGTCCGGCGGTAGTTTCCATGAGGAGGGTTACTCCGGCGGGGATTTCTTGGAGCAGTTCTTTGGCTTGTTTGGCGACCATTTCGAGGCCGATATCTTCGCCTTGTTTCATATGGGCGCCCATGTGGCTGACGACGAAGGGGATGCCAAGGGTGGCGCAGCGGGTGAGCTCGCGGGTGAGGGCTTCGCGGGACATTGCGGCTTTTTCAGGTTCGGGGGCGCAGAGGTTAATGAGGTAACTGTCGTGGCTGACGATGGCTTGGGAGTTGATTTCGCATTCGGCGATCGCGGCCTGGAGTTTTTCGGCGGCGTCATCGGCGAGGGGTTTGCTGTGCCATTGCTGAGGGGATGAGGTGAAGACTTGGATGGCGGTGCAGCCGATGGCTTTGCCTCGGCGGACGGCGTCGGGGAGTCCTTTTCCGGTGGGCATGTGGGCTCCGATGAGGGTTGCAGGCATTTTTAGGTTCCTTATAGTTGCCCAGCTAGGGGAAGTTACAACCCCACCTCCCCGCCTTCGCGAGGACAGGCTCTGACCCTCCCCAGGCTTGGGGAGGGGCTTGCGGGCATGAGTTTAGTTTACTGTGGAAATTGCAGCTCTGCCCGCCTGGCCCTCCGGATCAAGTCCGGGGCAGGCTGTGCCACTCCCTCGTCGCTTCGCTCCTCAGCCCCGGGCGGGGGAGGCGAGAACTGATGTGATGATATTTGAAACTCTTGGATTGAAAGCAGTTTATATAGTTAGGGTTTTCTCGATCGTGTTGAGAAAGAAAGTGCGGGCGTGGCGTTCGAGCCAGGGTTCGTGGCCGCATTGGTCGAGTTGCATGAAGTTGAGCTGAGGGATGTGGGGTTTGAGGTCTTGGTAAATCAATTCGCCGGGGTGGGGGTCTTGTTTGCCTTGGATGAGGGTGACGGGGCATTTGATGGTTGAGAATCTTGCTGGTTCGATTCCTTCTTCTTGCAGGCGCATGGCGTCGATCCAGGTTTGGGCGTGGCCGTCGGGGTCGTACTTGGGGTTTGGGTCGGGGAATGGATCAGGAATGGGGTCGAAGGCTTGGATCGCGGTGGCGTAATCGCCATAGGTTCGGAAGGCGTCGTCGCGTTCATCGGGAGATTGGGCGTTGTGGATTGCTTCTTTGAGCCAGTTTTTTTTGGTTATGTCGGTGCGTTCGGCGATGCGACGTTCGTATTCTTGTCTTGATGTTGGGGAGTAAGTGCCACAGCCGACGAGGATGATGTGGCGGCATTTCTCGGGGTGTTGGCTGGCAAATGAGAGGCTGAGCATCGCCCCCCAACTGTGTCCGAGGATGTTGCTCGGTTCTCGGATGATGGCGTTCATGTCGTCGATGTGGCGAGCAACGGTGAGGGTATTTTCCCGACTTTCGCTTGGCGAAAATCGGGGCACATCAGTAAGTTGTGATGCGTAGGTTTGGAGGATTTCTCTGGGTAGAAGAGATGAGGGGAGGGAGTGGGCAAGTCCGTGGAGGGTGCCCTGGGCTCCGGGGCCGCCGTGGATGAGATAGAGCTTGGGGTGGCGGGGTTCGTCGGCGTAGCCGGGGGCGAGTCGGAGGGCCATTGCTTTCTCTAGTTTATGGCATGTAGGCGTCAAATTGCCCCACCCCTTCCCCTTCTCAAGGGGGAGGGGTGGTTTGCGATTCAATGAAATGCGCTGTAAGGGTACTCTTGGGGTTAGAAATGGGACAGTTTTTGGCGTGCTTTAAGGCGTACGATGTGCGCGGGGTTGTGCCGGACGAATTGAATCCGGATGTGGCGTATGCGATTGGACGCGCTTATGCTCGGTACACGGGGGCCAAGACAGTTTGTGTGGGTTATGACATTCGGCTCAGTGGGCCGGAGCTGGGGGATGCGCTGGCGAAGGGATTAAACGAAGAAGGGTGCAATGTAATTGATTTGGGCATGATTGGCACCGAAATGGTGTACTTTGCGACGGCATTTTATGAATATGACGGGGGCGTGATGATTACGGCAAGCCACAATCCACCGCAATATAACGGGATGAAAATGGTTAGGCAAGAGAGTCGGCCGATTAGTGGGGATACGGGGCTGAATGATATTGAGCGGCTGACCCAGGAGTTTTTGGATGGCAAACATGAGAATGGGGCCGGTGGGGGCACGGTCACCAAGAAGGATTGTTATGCAGATTTTGTTCAGCATCTATTAGAAGTGTGTCCGGCGAGCGAGTTGCGTGATTTTAAGGTTTTGGCGAGTCCGGGGAACGGGGCTGCAGGGATTGCGATGGAGGCATTGATGCCATTTTTGCCTCTGAAAGTTACAAAGATGATGTTTGAGCCGGATGGGACGTTCCCGAATGGGGTTCCGAATCCCATTTTGGAAGAGTCGCGGGCTCCGGTTGAGGCGGAGATGCGCAAGAACAAATACGATTTGGGGATTGCGTGGGATGGCGATTATGATCGGTGCTTTTTGCTCGATGAGAACGGGACATTTATTGAGGGGTATTACATTGTTGGGTTGCTGGCTCAGGCGATTTTGGTCGATAATCCAGGCGCGACGATTATCTATGATCCGCGGTTGATGTGGAATACGCTTGAGATCGTAAAAGAATCGGGTGGAAAGGCGGTGATGTGCAAGAGTGGTCACGCCTTTATCAAAGAGAAGATGCGGGCGGAAAACGCGGTTTATGGGGGCGAGATGAGCGCGCACCATTACTTCCGGTCTCATTGGTACTGCGATAGCGGGATGATACCGATGCTTTTGGTTTTGAAGCTCATGAAGAAGACGGGCAAGTCGCTGGGTGAGCTTGTTGGGGCGATGATTGAGAAATTCCCTTGTTCGGGGGAAGTGAATTCGACGGTGAACGATGTTCAGGAAGTATTGACCCGGGTTGAGGCGGCTTATCCGGGCGGAAAAGTTGACAAAACGGATGGCGTGAGTATTGAATTTGATACTTGGCGGTTTAACTTGCGGGGAAGCAACACTGAGCCGGTGATACGGTTGAATGTTGAGACTCGCGGTGATCGGGCGTTGATGGAAGCCAAGACTGCAGAATTGCTTGGGTATATTCGCGCCTAGCTCTTAAGTTCATTTGAACCTGAATTCGGGACCATTTACCTAGTAAAGCTATCAGGTGCCCGGCAGTTGACTTGAAAGACGCCATAATTCCACTTGGTAGAGCTTGTCTCTGCCAGTTGGAGAGACGCAATTTGGATGCGTCGCCAAGCTAAAGGCTACGGGCTTGGTTCTCACAGGGAACTTTGGAAAGTTGTGAGGAACGGCTCCCCGCCTGAGGGTTGAGCGAAGCTATCACGGTTGCTTATCTCCGCAATGGAGAATAAACAAAAACCATGAACAAAACACTTAAGCTCGCAATGAGCGCAGTTTTGGGCGTTGCGCTGGTCACCCCAGCTTTCGCGCAAGACAATTTTCCGGACGTACCGGAAAACCATTGGGCATACCAAGCTCTGCAAAATCTGAAGGACAAGGTTCTTTTCGGTTATCCGGACGGTTTCTACCGCGGCCCGCGAATGACTTCACGCTACGAATTTGCAGTTGCTCTTGACAAAATGTGGAAGCTGATGATGGCTCAGTTCGACGGCGTTAACGCTAAGATCTCAGCCCTCGAAAAGAATGCTGGCAAGGGTGGCGACAATGGCGACATGGCAAAGCAACTTGCTGATCTTCGCAACGACGTCAACAGCATGAAGTCATGGAAAGGTTCCATTGACAGCATGCAAAAGATGGTCAAGGAATTCGAACCTCAATTGCAACAACTCGGCGTTGACGTCAAGGCAATGAAGAGCGATATGTCCGACATGGACAGACGATTGACCGAACTTGAAGGCCGAACCACTCCGATCAAAATCGGTGCTGAAGTCAACCTTCTCGTTCTCGGCGCGCACAGCGGCGACGGTAACTTCGGTTTGACCCGAGACGGTCGCGTACTTGGTGAAGGCGAAGGCTCATACGCCGGCGCTCCTGTCGGAATCGACAAGGACGTTCAGGTTTACCATGACGCTTACATCACTCTTTCGGGTGGTAAAGAAGGCGAACCACAATGGAAAGGCGTTCTTTTGATCGGCAACCTTTTCGATGGTCTTGGCAACTTGGACAACAGCCTCTTCGGTAACAGCTTTAGCGATAACTCTGACACCGTGATGGGCTTTGGTGAATTCAACGTCACTTTCGGTACTTCCCTTGCTGGTCAAGGCATGAAGGCAACCGTTGGTCGCTACGGTCACCAAACAGGTAAGTATCTGTTCAAGCGCATTTCGTTCACTGAAACTTACTACCAACAAGATTGGCGCGACAATGGCAACTTCATCATGGATGGTGCCGTCGTTAACTTCATGTTCGGTAAAGTCGGTCTGGACGTCTTCATGGGCCAAAACAGCAACCGCAACCTCAATGGTGGCAGTGCTCACAACGTTGACATCAACCCGATCTCCTTCGGTGGTGGCACAGTTGACCGCACTCTCGGTGTTGAGTTGAACTTCCCATTGAATGAAATGGGCGGCATCAAGCTTGCTTACCTCTGGCATGACAGCAACACCTTGATCGCAGACGCGAATCCTGGCGTTGCAGGCAACCAACCGGCAAACCGATTGAACGTGTTTGGTGCAGAAGCGAACCTCAAGTTCGGCAACAACCTTCACTTCTACGGTGCTTATAGCCAATCTTCACTCAGCGAAAACACGACCAACGCCCTTGACGATATGAACACGGCATGGGAAGCAGGTCTTGGTTACATGGGTAGCAACTGGGGCGCTAAGGCCGGTTACCGAACCGTCGAAACCAACTTCTTGGCAGCTGGCGACTGGGGCCGTATGGGCACCTGGTACAACCCGACCAACGTTCAAGGTTGGAACGCTATGGTTCACTTCAACCCCAGCAGCGACTTCAAGGTCTATGGTAAGGCTGAAATGCTCGAAGGCGCAGAAAACATCATTGGTGACGTTCTCGGAACAGACGATGACGTAACCAGCTTCACGGTTGGTTTGGACTACAAACTAAGCAACTTCTTGAACCTTGGTTTGAGCTACGAAGACGTTAAGTGGAACTTCAACGGCGTCGGCAACGATCCGTTCCAACGATGGTACACCCTGATGTTGGGCTACAACTTGAGCAGCAACAGCAAGCTCATGTTCACCTATGCTTACAGCGATGCTGACGGCAAGGGTATCGGCCTTCCTGGCATGCCAGGAACCGGTAAGTTCCGCGGTGGCCTCTTCGGCACCCAACTCAAAGTTAGCTTCTAAGCTGGCTTTCAGTTAAACAAAATAGCCTCTGCCTTCGGGCAGGGGCTTTTTTTGTGTGACGGAAATGGAGTTTGATACGTTTGAATAGTTAGGCAGGCAAGAATTATGAATGCACGGCGAAAGATTATGAGTGCGCGTCCTAGTACGCGAATGTTGGTGGTTTTGGCGGCGACGCTTGGTTTGACAGTTCTGGGATTCGGTCAGATCAAGCAGATTATCAAGATTTTGGGAGTTGGTGCGGCAGTCAAGCAGTTTGGTCCGGACATTAACAAAGCAATAAACGGTTTAACAAATCACACGGACACAAACTTGAATTACACGAAGGTGGTTCCGATTATTACGATTGGGATTAACTCAAGAGGCGCGATTGGAGCGGCTCAGGTTATGGGGGCGAAAAAGAATGTTGACAAGGTCAAGATGGTTGCTTCGCCGGAAGCCGACCTTTTTGGTAAAGAAATTAAGATTCGTGCTTTGATTCCGGTAGCGACGGATAATCCGACGGATGCCAAAAACCTGAAAGCGGTTGATGGGGTTGGGGTCAGCGGCATTGTTGATTTGAAACTGTAAGTTGACATGGGCGCGGACAGGGTTGAACTTGTCCGCGCCCATGAGGTTGCAAGATTTGTTCAATATTTTGATCGATAGTTGACGTATTATAAGAATATGAAACAGGTGAATCGTTTGCGGATTACTGGCGTGGTTGGAGTGCTCATGATCGTTGGTTTGAGCGCGTTTGCTTTTGCACAAAACCAAACGACAACAAGTCAATCGCAATCGGGCACAGGTAGGGCCTCGGCATCAGCATCGGCTTCGTCTTCTGGGAACGGTTCGCAATCGGCACTGGCAGGACAGACAGGGGGTGCTGGAGCAGGTGCTGGTGCCTCTGCTGTCGGGTCGCCTTTGAAAGGAATGACCTATCTTGTCCGTTGGGTACCAAACATGGGAACCAACGGGTCGGGTAATGCAGTTGCTCTCCATCAAGAATACGTGAAAACTCTGGGGACAAAAAATGGCGTATTGATTGAGGGTGTCTTGGGGGGAATGGATGGGCGGCTTGCAATTGTGCAAGGGTCGGCGCAGGCGGTGAACGAGTTTGCGATGGGTTCGCCTTTGGTTCAGGCACGGCTGGCAACAGTTGAGATGACAACTTATAATATTGAATTTTCGCGGGTTGGTTTGATTAGTGACAAGAAAGAAGATCCGGCGAAGGTGACGGATGGATCGAAGTCTTCGGGCGGAGGGACAACATCGTCGCAGAATTCCACGGGATCGAGTCAAGGATCGGGCGGCGGACGGTAGGTATAGGGTTGGCGGTTTTTGGGTGGGTTTCTCGCTCGCCGGAGAAGGACTGAGGCGTAAGTTGAACTGGTAAATTTGAACTGGTAAGTTTAATCTGTAATTGAGTTCGAATGGTACGCTGACTTGCGTGCCAGATTTGGTTCATTTAGCGGCTCTTAACAATGCTCATCTTTATTCACGCGTTTGCGAAGCGCACGGGGTTGACGTTCGCCAGTCTGACGATTTGTTTGAGTTCGTTGGGGTTCCGCCAAGGTTTTATTCCAATGTAGTAACGCTTAGCCGGGCAGCAAGGCCAACGCCTCGTAATGGCGGGTGGGGGATGAAGGACTCCTTTTTTATGTGTGAGCCAGAAGGCTGTTCGGTTCTTTTTGAAGCAGATTGGATTGCAAGAACCGCGAACCCAAATGGGAGTTTGAAGTTAGATTGGCGAGTTGTCACTCGCCCGGATCGGCTCAACCGATGGTTGGAGGGGTGGGGAGACGGAAATTCGGATATTGGGAATTATCCAACGCAGTTTCCCGCTTCAATGCTTTACGATGAGTCGGTTCGTTTCGTGGAAGGATTGGATGAGGGGAGATTGGTCGCAGGTTGTATGTTCAATTAAAGCGAGGGTGCAATCGGGATTTCGAATGTCTTTCGTCTCAGTGAAAGTCGATTTCTCTACGAAGACATCTCGGTATTGGTCAGCCAATGGATTCCTGATTTGCCCCTTGTGGGGTATGAGTGCGGCGAGAATTTGGAGTTGGCGTTAGGATCTGGATTTGAAAGTATCGGCAAGTTGCGTGTCTGGATGTCTGCCTTTTGGGCGCAGTGAGTTCTGCGCCCGGCTGAAAAGTCCCTCAAGACCTTTTTACTGGCTTCAACAATTTTCCATCGCCTTTGTTAAGGTCGAGAGGTTTGCCGTTGATCTTGATTTCGATTGATGATAGTTCGCGGTTGAGGAGTTGCCAATCTTTGCCTTTATCGCCTATTTCATCGTAGAACCATTGATCGGAATAAATTGAGGTGGTTTCGAGGTTGATGGTTTTTCCTTTTTCACCGAATTCGCCCTCTTCATCGGGAAAAGAGTCTTTCAGGGTTTCGACAAATCGAGCCATGCTATAGCGGCGGCCACCGATGAATTCTGTAATTTTGGATTCGATTTTTGAAGATTCGGCGTGGCTACTTTTGCCGTATCCACCAACTGTTTCTCCGGAGCCAATTTCATCTAAATAGGAATCGAAGTCTCCTGATGCGTCTTCATCGATCACAACAGGAAGTGCGATAGCATTTGTAAATGTGAATCCTTCGTGAATGATGTCAATTGCGGCTTCATCATCTTCGTCGCGGATCGCTTTGTGGAGGGTTTTATAATGTTTTTCAATTATACTTTTTGCGGCATTTGATTCCTTTTGAGTTTCAAAGGTCTTGATGCTAGGTTCACTTTGAATTGATCCCAAGGCAATAACGATTGCTGGAACGATGAGGGTGGCGATTTTTACGATTTTCACTTGAGTACTGTACTCTAGGACATGCAGAAATTTCTGCGATTGTTGACTTGCAAGTAACTTAGTTAGAACTGGTCGGACATGAACATTTGCGGGATATCGGGGAAGTTGCGAGTCATGAGGAGAAGCTCTTCACGTTCGTCTTTTGTGGGGACACCGAGGAGCTTGGTCATTGAGCGGAGGCCATACCACTCGGCACTGGGGAGCAGGGGCCAGACATCGATTGGTTCGTTGAAAATGGCCTCGCGGCAGAGGTTTGTTTCGCTTGCAACGTAACCGCCTGGGGCAGGATAAGTTTCTCGGAAGACGTATCGCCAATATCGCCACCTCCGTTCATCGCGGTTGAGTCGAAGAGGGTTTTGTTTGGCCCATTCGGCATACATTTGCTCGACTTGGGCTTCGGGGATCATGCCGGTGTATGGGAGCTGGCAGGTTTGGTTGATCGAGGCGCGAATGACGTGGTCGACGGTTTCAAATCCGCATCTTTTATAGAGAACTTCTTGATGGGCGAAAAGAATGGCGTGGGGCTCACCGTTTGCGGTGGCATCATCGAGCACTATTTGTAATAGTTTTTCTCCGTAACCTTTATTTCTGTGGATTTCGAGTGTGCCAACACCGGCGATTCCGATAGCTTTACCAAAGCCGTAATCGAGCGGGGTTGTTGTGAGAATAGAAGCCATTTGTCCATCGGCGAACAAAGCCCACTTGCGACGGAGGTCGTAAAAGGGTTCGCTATAGAATACGGTTGAGGCTCGTCCGTGGTCGAGACCGAAGACCTCGCATAGGAGTTCAAGGAAGCCTGCGACTTCGTCTTCTTGAATTTGGCGGACTTCTATCATATTCGTTCGCTTTCTATTTCCGTTTGACTTTCAAAAAGACTTGGACACTTCTGATTTTTGGGTTGATACCTGGAGGTGAAACAAGCTTTACGGTCACTTCTTTGTTTGCTTTTATACCGCTAATATCAATTTTCTCGGTCTTCAATATTGTTATGCTTGAGACGTCCTCTGATTTTCCAGAAATCTCGACGTGATCTGGTGCGACGGATATTTCGTCAATCATGTATCCGGAAGCGACTTGTCCAGTCCAGTCAACGATGAGGGGGACTTCCCTTGTTGCTATCGATGTTGTGTAGGATGCCGCAACGGTGATTCGGGCGGGGTTCGTGAAAGTTGCAGGTACTGGATTGCCTTCGTCATCGAGAATTGCAACGAGGGCAGCGTAAGTTTGTCCAGGTCTGAGTTTCTCGAGATCTACCGTGACTTGAAGAATACTCACTTTTTGGATATTTGACTTTGGCCCAAATAGCTCGACTGAATCAGGATTTGCAACGGTTCCGGTGAGAATTAGTCCGTTGGCCGGAGTGCCCGTCGTGATCACTTTTACTTTGCGATTATCGCGGATAATTTGTTCGCCGGTTATGCGGATGGTTGGGGTTTTGGCTCTAAATTGGAGATTGCTGTCGGCGGGAGCTCGAATTTGGATCGGGAGCGAGGAGTCACCGCTTTTGGCGCTTTTGAGTTCGATATAGGCGATGACTTTTGATGTATCGAGTTTATCTAGATCGGCGATTGTTCCGGAAGCGACGACTGTGACGTTGTCGGTTGGGGTGTTGATAAAGAGATTTTCGGGTTTGTTTTCCATTTGAAGGGAAACAAAAAATTCGCGTTCGTGGCCCGGTTCAAACATAGGTTGCACTTGGAACCAAAGGGCGACAGCAATGACGAAACTGGCGATGAGGAGGAGGACATCTTCACGTTTCATGGGTTTGTTGGCTCCTCGGTTTTTTCGGATCGTTTGCGCAGACGGGCGGTTCGTTTTGGTTTAGCGGTGATAAGCTCTTGGCGGAGTCGAACTGCAAGTTCTTCTTGGTCGGCGATTGCGATGAGTACTCCGTCGATAGCGAGTTGGATTGATCCACGTTCTTCGCTGACGATGACGACGACGGCATCGGATTGTTCGCTGACTCCAATACCGGCGCGGTGGCGCATGTGGTATTTGTCGCCGATGTGGCTGGATTCGCTCATAGGAAGGCGACATGCGGCGGCGAGGACTTCTTTTTCGCGAACAATGACGGCTCCATCGTGGAGAGGGTTGCCTTCGTAGAAGATGGCTCCGAGAAGAGGGGCGGTCACTTCGGCGTGGACGGGGACGCCGTTACCGGCGATATCATCGAGGTGGTTGTTGCGTTCAATGACGATGAGGGCACCGGTGCGATCCTCGGCCATTTCAGCGCAAGACATAACGATTTGTTCGATGACATTTTCTTCGACAGAGATTTCTCCACCTATGAAACGGCCCGACCAGAGTCCGACGCGGGCGAATCCGTCGATGGCTTGTCGGAGCTCGGGTAAGAAAAGGATAACAAGAGCGACGGGAGCGAGAACAGTGGCTTTATCGAGGAGCCAGTGGAGGGTGCGTAGGCCAAGGAAATCGCTGAGGGCGAGGGCACCGACGAATACGCCGATACCAAGGACAACGCGCCATGCTCGGGTGCCACGAACCAGCTTGAGCAGACGATAGGTTAAGTACGTGACGAGTAGGATATCGACAACGTGCACCAGTCCGCGCCAAGAAGGATCGAACAAGACCCCAAAGCGGTTCAAAATTGCTTCCACGAGTTGGTTTTGAGTTTAACACCGATGGGGCCTGAGTTAGGTGTTGGTCAGGCGTCAAAATGGGTCTGTGGACAAAAGTTCGGGAGAATCTAAGGGCTTAGGTCGTTCTTTGGACGAGGTTCGGGTTGATATTGACCGAATCGACGCGGAACTGATCCAACTTTTGGAAGAGCGGGTTGGGTTGGCGCGTGAAGTTGGTTCGATTAAGGGGGCGGGGAATCAGCCGTTTTTTACTCCGGAGCGCGAGCGGCAAATTTATGAGCGACTTTCGGGTTTAGGTACGAAGCACCTGACAGGTCAGCAGTTAATTGCGATTTTTCGGGAAGTTATATCGGCAGCGCGGGCAGCGGAGAAACCGTTGCAAGTGGCGTTTTGGGGACCGGAGGGGACATATACGCACCAGGCATCTGTTCAGGTTTTTGGGCGTAGTGTTGAATTTTTGCCGGTGTTCAACATTCGGGAAGTTTTTTCGGCGGTTGAACGCGGTCAGGCGGATTACGGAGTAGTTCCGGTGGAGAATTCGGTCGGTGGGGTTGTTCCTGAGACCTTGGATATGTTTCCACGTTCGAACGTGAAGATTGTCAGCGAAACGTTCTTGGATATTCATCATCATTTGGGGTCAGTGGCGGGGTCGCTTAAAGAGGTCGAGCGGATTTATGCGGGACCACAGCCGGCAGCTCAGTGCCGGGAATGGCTTCGGGATCATATGCCGCACGCCGAGATTGTTGATTTGGTACCGACGGCTGAAGCGGCTCGGAAAGCATCGGGTGATCCGAAGAGTGCGGCGATTGTGAATGAGGTGTCGCTGGGGCTTTACGGATTGTCAGCACTTGCCGAGCATATTCAGGATCATGCAAACAATCGAACTCGGTTTGTGGTTTTGGGATTCAATGAACCGGCGGCGAGTGGTCGAGACAAGACTTCGGTTATGTTTAAGTTGAAGAACCGAAGGGGTGAACTTTACCGCGTGCTTGGTTGCTTTGTTGAGAACGAAGTTAATTTGACGATGATTGAATCTCGGCCGGATCCGCGTGACGCGTTTCAATATATGTTTTACATGGATATGGATGGTCATCGGACAGACGAGAACGTCATGCGGGCGATTAATGATTTGCGGAGTGTGGCGATCGAGACGGTGATTTTGGGGAGTTACCCGAGTTACGATGAGGGGCTGCAGACGCTTTAGTCACTTAGAGAGGAATCCAGTAACGCGAGATCGGCCAGATCTTTTGGTCTTCCGGCGTGGGTCGGAAACGAATGCGTCTTGACCAGCTTGGTCTAGGTAATTCCCAGATTCCATGAGGGCATTTGCGAGTCTTGTAACATTTTCCTTTGATCGATTAACAAAGAAATCAATATGCTCGGTAAATCGAGGAATTGCATGAAAGGCCAGCGCATGCGCATCGGCGATTACGAATTCGATATTATGCGAGTTTAATATATCGACAAGTTTTGATAAGTCTTCGCTGATGTGGAGGGATGAAGGCATTCCTTAATTCTTGAAGAGCCGCTACTCTTTCATTTGGTGTTCTAAGGCCGTTTTTGATCCTGAAATCTCTTTCCGTCTCTTCAGGGGACTTTACTCTCAGAGGTTCCATCACACCCACATTTTACCAATTCGGACAGTTAAACTACTTAACCAAAGTTTGGTTTCGGTAGGTGAACGGAAGCGAATATAAACCTTGCCTGACTCGGGGTTGTTGAATAGGTTGGTCATGTTGATTTTCATGCGTTTGCGGTAGCGGACGATCCACCAAACGATTGCATCTTTGCCGATAAACGCAGTTCGGAATGACTCTTGGCAGTGTCCCCAAAGCATCTCTTTTTTGGCTCCGCGGATGATACACCGGCGAACTAATCGGCTCATGGTGAACCAGAAGGGGTAGTCGAGCCAGATGACTGTATCTGCGCGGGGGTCGATGATGTGGCGCGAGCGTGAGTAGTTACCGCAAAGAATCCAACTCTCAGTTTTGATGATTCCTTCGAGTTTTGGAAAGAACTCTTCATCATTGGAATGAGTCCAGTTGGGTTTCCAGAAGAGTTCATCCATCTCAACGTGGGGGATGTCGAGGATTTGGGAGAGTTGACGGCCGAGGGTGGTTTTTCCACTCCCGCTGAGGCCACGGATGGTGATGCGTTTGCCAGGCGGTGGGAAATCCACTGGGGGAGTTTACACCCCATCGATTGATATGGTGCCCTGGTTGAGCTCGAGAATGATGTCTCGTTGGTAAGCGGAATTGGGATCGCCGCCGGAATCAATGCCGTCAATCCCGACGCTATAGAGGATGAAACCGTCCTCGGTTTTCCGGTATGCAAGCGAGTCGTCGTTAAATGGATCGAGAGCATTGGATAGGGCGGCGGACAGTGACGTGGGGAATTGCCCAGTTTCGTGATAGACGCGGCAGAGTTTGCCGGCAGCTTCGGCGAGTGCATATCGGGCTTCGAGCGAAGCGGCAAGGTCGAGTCTGCGGATATTCCAGCTTGCGATTTCGATGGGAATCATTCTGCTTGGTGAGCGGAATTTTGAGAAGTCGTTGAATGCTTCTTGGAATGCTCTTTGGCTGGCGATGGGGTCTTGGTCAACGGCTTTGATTTTTTCTACGGCACTCTTCCAGAAGTCGAACATTCGGACGGCGGCAGCTTTTTGAAATCTTTCGTTGCGGAGGGAGAGTTCTGTGCCGCTGAACATGCGATCTTTGAACGAATCTGGTTGGCTGAGGACGTAAACGGTGCGCATGGCCTCGCCTCCGACGTTGCGGAGGAGGTCGGGTTGGGTGGTTTTGCGGCTTTCGATGAACTCATCAAATTTTGTGAGGACTCCGGATTTATCGCCGTAGAGGAATGCGATTTCTTCGGCAGCGGTGAGGGCTTGGGTTTCGAGGTTGACGTGGAGAGCCAATCCATCTAATCCCGCATCGCGGGAGTAGTGCTGGGCGATTTTGCGGATGTTTTTAAGATCACTAAATGCGGCGTTGTAATTGCCAAGGCGGGCTTCGACAAGCGCGTACGCGCTGAGCATGCGACCGAATTGGACGGTGGTGTGATAGTGGGGTTCGAGGAGTTCGCCTTCGCCGGTCCACTCGCGTTCGAAGTTGCTATCTTTGCGGGATGCTGCGGTGCGGAGCTTGCGGATGAGGGGTTCGCACTTGAAATATGATTGCTGATAGGTGGGGGCGATGACTTCGCGGGGGGTGGCGTAGAGCCGGAGTTGGGAGAGGGTTTTGATGCGGTCGGATTCGTCGAGTTTTTCCCAGGCGGTGGCGGCTTCGAGGAACGGCTTGGTGGCGCTGTCGGTTGAGTCGGCGTTCAGGCGTTTGAAGTCGGCGGGTTGGACAGGGATGAATTCGTTTGAGCCGTTTTCAATTTCGGTGTGGAAACGGTCGCTGGTGGAATAGAGGTCGGCGTAGAGCCAAATGCCAAAGCTTACGACGGCGACGATGGGGATCGCCATGGCGGTGTAGAGCGATATGATGACGCTGCGTTTTGCCTTGATCACGGGTTGGTTGGCCGGATTTTCCGGGGTACCTCTGGTTGGATTATCGGCTTGGTCGGGGTGGGGTCTTTAGTCATCGACGTATTCTTTCTTGCCGAGCGATGACTGTAATCTCCTTAACCAGGCGTCAGAGCCTCGCGTGTCTTCGCCTCGCTTCTTTTGAAGTGGGATGATTTTGTTAAGTAGCTGAATGGATGCATCAAGATGAATCTTACGTTTAGTTTTGAAGTAGAGGCTCATTTCCAGGTTCGCAGAAAGGTCGGTAAAACCGTATTCAGAATAACCCGATTTGAGTTCGCCGTAGAGGAGACTTCTCCCCTCATAACAATAGTTGAGAGGAAGCTTGCCGAAGATGCAATCCTTAACATAGGACTGCTTTGTGAGCAGGTCTTCGGGGAATGTCTTTCTTAATTTGACTCCCAGAAGACCCCATCGCCCTGGGGCCTGGTTTCGGCAAAGTGCGGCGTATGCGATCCGCATGAATTCAGGATCGTCGGTGCCAGGTCTGCGCCACAAAATTTGTTCGATGTTATTGAGCGTTGGAGTGTTGAATAACTCTAGATAGAATTCTACTAGAGCGGTGGATAAGAAGTAGATTTCGCTTGATTTGGTCTGAAAGTTGTTGAAAGCCGCTTTGCTTTGGTTTTCTAACTTTGACAACCGGGCGGCTTTGCTTAGTTTTCGCAGGTCGCTAATTTTGTCGCCCGTCTGAACTTTGATCTCATTCCATTCAGGTGAAATTTTTGGCTTTGGATTTGCATCCATCCAATGAAAATCTTTGGTCTGCACTGATGCGAGGATGAGAAAAAGAGGAATAGTCATGTAAAGTCGGAGGGTGTGGTCTTTAGGGGATTATTAGTCGGAAGGGAGTTCGGTAGGAAGTCGAACGCTCAATCTACTTATCAATGTAGTCTTTACGGCTCAGTTGCAAGTTGAGATAGCCTAGCTGCCGTTCTATGAAAGCAAGTTTTTCCCTGTGAGTTGTTGACTTTTTGAAACTCTCATAGGTACTGATGGCATTGAGAAGATAGCTTTTCTTCTTGTAATTAAGATAAAGTGCCCGATCTAACGAACTCACGATGGAGTAATAATCTTCAATTGACCAACTTGACTTTATCTCGCTAGACATTGCTTTTGCCTTTATAAGGCGTGTTTCAGAAGAAACGCCGAAGAGATAATCATAAATAACTGCTTGCTTCAGAGTGACGTCGTTGCCAAATATTTTAAGTAACTTAGCCCCGATGTCCTTCCAATCACCGCCGCTCTTTGCCAAATTAAGGGCTGTATAGCCTGCGCGCATGAATTCAGGATCGTTGCAACCTGGTGACTCGCTGATAAGGTATAAAAACCTTTTGTAGCATGGCTGATCTTTTATTTCAATTTTGTATTTCAGGGCATATCGGGCCGCTTTGTATGTTTCCTCGCTGTTAGGAAGGGAATTCATGCCACTAGCAAATTTTTCTAATTTGTTAAGTCTGTTGTCTTTTGTGTCATTGGACAAAAAAACAATGTCTTTGTCCACTTTTGTTTTTTGATCTCGCCAATGTTGGGAAACATTGGCGGCTGGCGATAGGGTTCTCCAATAACCCGCAATACGGTTATCCTGTTGACCTAGTGTGATTGCTAGTAGGAGGGGTGATACGAGCATCTAAGGACTCCACTCCTCTAACCTTAGAATGAAAAATCGCTCACACATGTTTTTTGGCTTTGCCTTTTGTACGGGATCAAATAGTGTTCCACTATATCCTTCTGAATTATACGCATGAAGTACTGTAATCAGGGCCTTGATTGGCTGCTGCATGGTCGGTTTCCATGCATATTCGTTGGGGTGATCTTTGTAGTGGAGGCTTGAGCCGCCGCCAAAAGTTTTGATATTCGTATTATTCCAAGCCGGGCGACTTACCATAAATTTTGGTAGTGCAGTTGCCTGAGTATTATGATAGTATTTTAAAGATGCAGCTATCCAAGATGCGGCCTCTCCTACTCCCGGTGCTGATATAGAAGATGCAAAGTCTGTAATTAACTCTACTACGTCTTCATCCATCAGCCATTCTGGTGTTGGTATAGCATAATATTGGCATGAATCTGACCCTGCAAGTACGAACCCATCCGCACTGGTTGTTATAAGTCCGGTTGGGTCAAGTGTCACCCATGGAAACGTGTTTGTGTCGAAGAAGTCGTCAGGACTAGTGCGCCCAACTTCTTCTCTCAAGTCATGAAATGTTGGTGTAATTGTGGCCTCGCCTGAGACGCCATCTGCCCATTTCACAATGTATCGCAACGTCTGTGTTTCACCTAGACTGCCAGGGATAAAAGCAATCTGTTCATCTGGTGTATTAAAAGGCCATCCTAGGCCATATCTGACTATGCGATAGGGCATTTCTATTTCATGTGTGTTGGTTCTCGTTTCACTCGTGTAGATTCCGTATTCATGCACATTGCCGCTATTTGGATGCATTATTGAGCCAGTAAGAAACGACGGGTGAGATATGTTCCAGCTGAAGTGCGAAATTTTTCCCAGTGAGCGATATTGCAGAATGCTTTCCTCAGTCCACGATGAGTGACCAGTCAAGTCTCGCACCCATTCATTTTCCATTGGAACAGAACTGTTAACATCGTGCTCACTCCTTGCCAATCCATAAGGAAACTCGAATAACGTTGTGTAGGTCGAAGGAAATTTTGGAGAAATTGCTTCGCGACTTTGTTCTGATACATAAAACGTCTTCGTGATTCCTGCAATTGTCAAGTCGATGAAACGATGGGAGGTCGCTCCGACTTTATACTTCGGGGAATTTGCAATTGAAGCAGCTAGACTAATGCTTCGTGGATCTTTGACAGCACCTGCGGCTTGTGCTTCGGCCCATACTTTAGCTCCATAACCAGAGCTATTGGCGTTTGCGGAGGAACTAAATTCTAGTTCGCCATATCCGGCGGAGTTGAGCTTGACGACTCTCAAGTGTCTACCAGTGCAGTATTCGCCACCAAGCCAAACCAAGCTGTAATCAGAACCAGGTGCAACAGCGAACGATTCGTCACCTATTCCGTTATCGGCAACTGCATTACCAGAATTGTCGTAATAAGCACTTGCGGTGGATTCAAGGATGACTCCAACTTCCGTTATATTGGTAGGTAATTGACCCGTGTATTGGACGACCACTTTTTGAGTGCCTTGGCTGGTCATTTCTATTGGTGCCGTTGTTGAAATTCCGTGACTAACGGGGATAGTTGGGGCCATCATGGTTGGAGTGCCATTGATGCTCCACGTGCCAGTTACCCAACTTCGCACCCAATGTTTGGTATGGGTTCCGCCAGGAGCAGGTCCGGGCATGATTACGGTGAATTCATCTGTGCCGCTAACGGGCACAACACTGACTGTGAATTGAGATCCTCCGCCGGGGTTGCCGCCACCACCAGGCTCACCTTGAGCGAGAGATAAGAGAGTTGAGGACATGATGGCAAAGAGAAGGGCTATGAGCCGGAATTTAGAGGGGGGGGGGTGATCATGAGGGCGTCATCCTGCGGCACGTGAATATGCACGCTTGAGAATAATATACGGGAAATTGGCCTGATTTGCAAGATTCTTTTTATCATATTTTTTTCATATCACTCGTTGGGGAGGGATTCGGCTTCGACGGCGGTGATGCGCCAGCGGGGTTCGGGGACGACAAGCCATTTGAAGGCAGTTTCTTTTTTGAGGGTGATGGTGACGCCGGGGATGGTGCGGTTGATATCGAGGCCCATGTAGTTGAGTTGGACATCTACGGGAGTGCGGACGGTGGCGGATTCGCCATCGATTTGGGCGTTAGTTTCCATCACGGAGATTTTGGGTTTGGCTTGGTGGATGACTTTGGAGATGTCGAAGGTGCTCGTTTGCTCGCCGCCATAAGTGAACGATTTGCTGAGATATTTGAGGACATCGCTGGGTTCGCCCCGACTCGCGGCGGCGCAGGAATCGTTGAGGGCTTTAGTGATTTGGTCTTGGTCGTTGGGGGCGAAGAGGAATCCGCTGGCGATGAAACCGGCGAGTACGACGACGGGAATCGCGAAGAGCCACTTTTTCATGTTAACGTTCCTGACTGTTGGTTAATGATTGGACGTTGCAGAGGCGATGATTTGGCGGGTCTGTTGGACATCAATTGCCATTTGGGACTTGAGCTCTTCGAGTCCGTTGAACTTGAGTTCGTCGCGGAGGCGGTGGTGGAAATCGAGGGCGATGATATGTCCGTAGAGGGACTCGCCGGTGTAATCGAGGAGGAACGCTTCGATTGTGGGGTGAGTGCCCTGGACGGTTGGGCGCGTGCCGATGCTCGCGGCGGCGGTGAATAAGCCGAATGGGGTTTCGGCTTGGCAGGCATAGATGCCGTGGGGAAGGGAGCAGAGATTTGATGATCGAGCGAGGTTGGCGGTGGGGTAACCGAGGGTGCGTCCGAGCTGCTGCCCGGCGACGATGGGGGCTTTGATTTGGAAGGGTCGGCCGAGAAGTTGGGCGGCTACTTCGCAGTTGCCTGTTTTGATGGCATGGCGAATTTGGGATGAGCTGACTCTTAGATGATTGATTTCAACGGGTTCGAGAATGTGGGTTTCGATTCTTTGTTGGAGCCAATCGGGAGTGCCTTGGCGGTTGTGACCAAAAGCGAAATCGTGTCCAATGACGATTGACTCGGCTTTGAGGTGATTTTTGAGGATGGTTTGATAGAATTGTTCGGCGGGGCAGTCGGCGAGTTTTTGGTTGAAGGGGAGGATGACGGTGGCGCTGACGCCGAGGGCATTGATGAGATCGAGGTTTTGGTCGAGGGTGTTGATGGGGAGAGGGGCGTGATCGGGGGCGAGAATTTCGGCGGGGTGTCGATCGAAGGTAAGGACAACGCTCGGGAGGTGTTTTTGGTGACCAAGTTCGACGGTTTTTTTGATGAGGGTTTGATGGCCGAGGTGGACGCCATCGAAGGTGCCAATGCAGACGACCGATCCGGCCCATTCGGGATTGAGGTGGTCGGGACCGAAGTGGATCAGCATTGCGGCTGGATTTTACTTGGCGCGGCGGCAAGTCAGATCGAAGTTCCGAAGTAATCATTGGGGATGACGAAAAAACTAGCTTGACACGGGGATTCTGCAATACTGACTAGAGCCTGTTTTAGGCGTCTTCTGGTAATCTTTGGTTCAACAAATCGAGGGAGTTGCTTGCCCAGCGTAGAATGAGATACTCTCCCGAATGGAGTGAATAATTTGAATGGTTCCTTGTTTTCGACGGTCCTCTATTTAGTCGCTGCACTATCACTGGCTAAAGGAATTTCAGGTTTTTGTCGAAGTGTGCCCCAGTTGGGAATCCTTATATGCTTGCTAGGTCTAACACTATTTGATCCTGGTTGTGTTACCTGTGCAGGAGCTGGTCAAAATGATGGTGTCAGAATGTGGGTTTTAGGATTGGTTTATGCCGCACTACTATTTGCAATCATTTCTTGGAGTGGTGGCTTCTATGGGAATATTTTTTTAAAGATTGTCTTAATGTGCGGAGTTGTCTTTCAATCTACGTTTATTTTTCTGAACCTCAAATCATGTTTTGCTTGCTACGTGTTCCTTGTGGGCCAGTGTTCTATGTTTCTGGGGTCAACTGGCTCAATGCGAGATGCTAAGGAGATTGTCAAAGATACTCACCTTAGTGGAATTTTGTGTGCGTGGATGTTGTTGTTAGGAACGAGCATTTTTTCGTCCCGTGAGCCTCTTGGGCCGGATAAAAGAGTATCTGACACAGAAATCGCAGGACAACCAATTGGTCATATTATCAAGGATTCTATTAAATATGAACGAGGATTGCAAATCCTGCTGATATCAGTAGAAGGCTGTAAGCCTTGTGAGAAAGCCAGAATTGCACTTACTCAAGAAAAAATTCAATTTCAAGAAGTGGGTTTTTGCAAATGGAATCAAATAGGCCCTTGTGTATCACCAAAAAAAGTTCAAATTGCCGTTACACCTACAGTTGTTGTCGTGTATAATGGGGTTATTACAGGTGTTCACTATGGACTGCCCAGTAATTCTCGGTACTCAGATTTTTTTCAGAATTCTATACCGAGACAGGGAAAATAGAATGAAAAACGAGTTCAGATCATCATTAATATGGTTGTCATTGAGTACCATGGCAGTGGTATTTGCACAAGTGCCTCCTTTTCCCATTAACCCAGGTGAAGCGTGTTCGTATCAATTGGGCAATACTGAGAAAACAGGTTGCCTTGATCAAGCGTGTGCAAGTCAAGTTGTACTTGCGCCGAAGCAGGGTATTGAATGGAATTATAGTTACTGGTGTTGCTACGATTTGGAGCTTGGGACGTATACAAGAGGTCCACTCGGCTTTAAATGGATAAAAAAGATATTGCCACCGAGTTGGAATTTGTTGAAGGGCTGTTGTACAAATGTAAACGAGGATGAACCTAAGAAGCCCAAAATCACTTGCCTAGGACAGCCGACGGTAGCTGAAGACCCACCTTCAGGAGATTAGCGATATCTCAGCAAGCAAAGTACCCTTAACGAATGACTGTACTAAGAGACTCGGTGCCTTTAGTTTGCTGGAATCGTTAGTTGCAATTGCTGTGATTGCTATCCTAACATCACTGACGGTCAGTGTTATGACACAAGCGAAGAAGAAAGGTTTACAGGTAGTGGCTACTTCAAATCTGAGGCAAATGTTTGTAGCGCATTCTTTGTACATTGAGACTTGGGAGATTAATCAACCTGCTCAGTTGCCGACTCATTGGGAATACCGTGAAACGTTTCCGAAATACTTCACTTGTGATCCGAGAGACTACTGGAGAAGCAATTGTTCGGCGGAACCAATCGGCCCAAGTATTGGATCATTTGCGTATGTCGGATTTGTGAATACGCGTCCGGCCGGCAGTTATCCTGCATTAATTTCAGCTTTTTCTGGACGAGATGGTTCGAAAACGCCATTGCTCTTGAGCATATTTGAGTCGAACAGACTAGTTGATCCTGTTTCCAATCTTGATGAGTGCTTGGGTGATTTCAATTGTGAGATGCCCGATCGTGCGCTTGTGCTTTTTCAGGATGGACATGTTGCGTCGAAAGTGACCCGATATGACCGCCGATCACTGATGACGTGGAGCACGGTTTTTAGAAGTGTGAACTACTGATGAAGCGGGAGTTGTTTGTTCAAGTTTTGATTTCGATAGTTGCATACTTTTTTAGCTCCATTCTTGTACGTGTTCCGGCATCAATTTTTTTGGATCGGGGCTTTCTCATCAATTCTCCCGTGAATTTGGTAATATTTGGAATAGTTGCAGTTCCAATACTTGTTTTCCAAGTTAGGAAAGAAGTTCGAGTGCCATGGTGGCTATTCTTATATGGAGCGGCTGTTGGGTTGCTGATGTTTTTGCAACCGGTGATGGTAGTGCGGGCCGATGCAAGGACGATTCAGATTGGCTTGCTAGCAGCATGGCATGAATGTGGAGCGATCATAGCGTCGTTTTATGTTTATAAAATGTTAGATAGAATCATTCGCGCAGTTAGAGATATGGACGCAATTGATTAGGTTATGCAAGATCGAAGGCTTGACCGACCTGACCGATTGAGAATCCAAGCTCCCTGGTGGCTTTTGTTTCTGGGGAGTTTTTGTTGAGAATGGGGTTGGAGTGGTTGAGGTGGATGAGGGTGGTTTTATTGGCATATTCCTTGAGATGGATGTGCGTGTCGACGACGAACGGGTGGGGGATTTTTGAGAGGTCGCGGCCGGGGAGTTCGGCGCGGCTGTAGAACGTGGCGTCGAGGAGGAGGTATTCGTTGAGTTCGAAGATGGTGCGGAAGCTTCGGTCATTGTTTGGCCAGAAGTTGATGTCGGGGCAGTAGAGGAGTGATTTGCGCGGGCCGATGACGAAATAGGCGAAGGTGTCGGTGAAATCGGGGCGGTGAGGGACGGCGATTTGAGCGATGGTGAGGTTGGGCGTGAGGACCGTTGATTCGTAGGATTCTAGTTCTTGGATGAGAATATTTTGATTGCGGATGAGGCTGGCCCAGGGTTCGTTGTTGCTGAGGAAACTGTGCATTTGCCCACTGCAGTAGACGGGGAGGTTTTGGGTGCTTCGTGCTTCGTTGCCGAGGAAAATGAGGCCGGTGTAATGGCCGATGTGGGCGTGGGTGAGGAAGATTCCTTTGAGAGTGAGGTGCGCGAGGGGGCGGGTGGCTTGCTCGAATTGAGGCGGGGCGTCGATGAGCCAGTAGCTTTGGGATTCTTCATCGATTATGGCGAGGCAGACGGAGGAGCTCGCCGGGAGATCGGGGTTTGTGCAGTTGGGGCACGTGCATCCGGGCTGGGGAAAACCGCCATCTTGGGCGATTCCGAGGAGCCGGGCGTGCATAGTCTTGTGAGTTTACTGGGTGGGGCATGTGAACAGTTGTTTGAGCAAAACGTCATGGAGGGTATGACAACACTCGCTTGTTTTGTGGCACTGGCTCTGGCACCGGTTTCGGAAACGAAGACGGTGGATGCGGCGGGATTGAAATGGAGTTATGTTTGGGCGAAGCCAAGTGGAAAAGTGAAAGGATTGATTTTTGCGATGCACGGGGCAGGGGGAAGTGGGCAACAGTTTGCAGTTGATTCCAGATGGGTGGAAAAGGCAACGGCGGCGGGTTTTGCGATTGCTTTGCCGACGGGGCAGCCAGCTTTGCCTTCGCGGGCGGCGAATCCGAAGCAGAATCCGAATTTGTGGAATTCGGGTGAGTTGAACAGCCGAGGTCCCCGGGCAAAGGTGGATGACTTTGCGTTTTTTGACAAGATGTTGAAGGACTGCGAAATGGAGGTTGGGGCGGTGCCGGTCTTTTTGGCGGGACATTCAAATGGCGCGGCAATGAGTTACAAACTTGCGGTGCATTGGCAGAGCAGGGTGAAGGGAATTGGGATGATGGCGGGGGATTTGAAATGTGAGCTGGGGCCGAAGCCGCCGCAGGTAATTCCTTCTCTGATTTTTGCGGGTGAGAAGGATCCACTATTGCTTTGGGAGGGGGGAACGGTTGATTTGCCTTGGGGGAATGCTAAGCGGAAGACGGAACCGGTTTTGAAGATTGTTGGAGGATGGGCGACTTGGATGGGGTTGCCGAACGCACCGAAAAAATCGACAGCGGCGAATGGGACGGTGGTTTATGACTATGGGCAGGGGGTGAGTTTGGTGATGATTCCGGGGCAGGGTCACGTTTGGCCGGGAGGTCGGACGGGTGAGCTTTCGGCTCGGAAGGAGGGTCAGGATTCGGGGAAGGTTGATGCGACGGGTGAGTTGGTGAAGTTTTTTAGTAGTCGCAGTTGAATTAGTGGAATTGATCTATGGGACGTGTTAAACCTTGGTTGATCGGGTGCGTTGTGCTTGGTATGGCGTTATCGGCGGCGATTATTGGATTGGTGATGGTTCGGACGGCTTTTCGAACGGTTCCAGAAAATGTGAGGACGGTTCAGGCGGAGGGTTATACGTGGGAGTATGTTTTTTCGAAGCCCAAGGGGAAGGCGAAGGGATTGATTTTGGCGATGCATGGGGCGGGTGGTTCGGGGCCGCAGTTTGATGAAAGTGGCCAATGGAGCAAGAAAGCGAATGCGGCGGGTTTTGCGGTGGTTTTGCCGACGGGGCAAGCAGCGCGACCAAATCTGCCAGCCAATTTTCGGACTAATCCTCACCTGTGGAATTCTGGTCAGTTGAATTCAGGATCGCCGCGGACAAAGATCAATGATTTTGCGGCGCTTGAGAAGATTGTGGGCGAGTGTCAGAAGGAGTTGGGGAATGTTCCGCTGTTTGTGAGTGGACATTCGAATGGGGCGGGTATGAGTTTCGCGGTGGTGAGTGAGTGGTCAGACAAAGTTACGGCGATGGGAATAATGAGCGGAAATTTGCTCCACAAAGTTGAAGGGAAGGCAAAGAAACCGGTTCCGACACTGTGGATTGTGGGCGAGAAGGATCCGCTTTCACCGTTTGATGGTGGGACAACAAAGATGGAAATTTGGGGGACTGAAAAGGAAAATCGCCCGGTGATGGAGGCTTCGAAACAGTGGGCGGAATGGAATGGATATTCGGGTGCGGTTAGAAAACTGGATGTCAAGGATGGGGTGACGGAGTTTCGGTATGGGGATGTGGTTCGGGTTTTGGAGTGCATGGGGCATGGGCACGCTTGGCCCGGTGGGAAGAAGGGTGAGTTGCCGGCTTCGATTATTGGGCCGGATGTGGCGAAGATGGATGCGACGAGTGAGTTGGTGAAGTTTTACCAAATGTTTCTGAAATAGGTCGTTGGCACGAATCTGGCTCAAAACACGTCTTGGATTTTACGGGTAGGATTACAACTACTTGTAGTCACATATGAAACAGAATTTCGATGGAGGTTTGGCTTGATGCCTGAGTTCACCAATGTCCCTTTAGAAGAGGTTGCCTTGAGGCTGACATTATCAGCTGGCATAGCCTGGAATTTGGAAAGGGCAATGCGTTTACATTCAGTTCTTGGCAATGACTTTCAGGTGATAAAAGAAACACACGGTTTAGAACAAATTCCTGGAATGGATGGCTACATGACCGAAATTCCTTTTGGTGCGATTGCAGGAATTGAATTGCAAGATACAACGAATGGTGTCAGATTAATGTCACAGGCGAATCTAGTTAAAGTAAGTTGGCACCAAGGAATTTCCCCTGATAATAAGTATGTCAGATTTGACTATCTTCTTGATTTGTTAGTTAAATTTTATGGAATTTTACAGAAGTTAGTAGATAATCCATTGCCTGTTATGGTGGCCAATATGAGCTATCTTGATAAGGTGAATGATGGAAAAACTGATGCTGAATATTTTTTAGAAAAATATTTAGATAGATCATCTTTTCCTAGCCTTTTTCCTGATGATGCGCATGTAAATCACGTTGATTCTTCCTGGAAACTAGCTGATGGTATTGACATCCGCTTTCAGTTTCGTAGAATAGAGGAACCTACAGGATATGCGTTTATAACCTCAGGCGGCAAAATTCTTGAAGAAGGTGATCAATATGGTGAATCACTTAAATCAATTAGAGTTCACTTGCATGAATTTTTCCTAAAGCAGCTATCAGAGAATGGCAAGAAGGAATTTGGCCTTTTATGAATACGACACTGAACGCAACATTATATACTGCATTGTGTACCCTTTCTGAGATTCTTGATCAGTCCGAGTATAAATCTCGATTGTTAAAGAATATTGATTCCAGGATCGAAGAGCTTGAAGAAGAGGCAATTGAATATGGAGAAAAAGCTTTGCAGCCTGGTCAGGTTGAAGAAATTAGGCAGGTTTATCTAGATATTGCTTTAAAGATGGGTAACTCGAGAAAAATCGGAGTTACCCGAGACGCAGATGCCAAATTGTCACTGCAAGTTCTTGATAATGAAGTTGGCAAGCAGTTGACGCTTTATATTAAACCTAGTAATACTTGGCTAGAGCTAATGTGGCTCGATTCGGAGCAAAAAATTTGTGGGCCCTCGATATTGTTTGGCGATCCTGTCTCGATCCTGAGAAACGAACGTTACTGGCAAGCGATTTCTTCGCAGTCATTCAAATTGCTTGATGCTACAGGAGACTTGGTAGGAGCGGTGCAGTTGCCGTCAAAAATGATCTAAAGTTTTATGTCAGAACCTCGTTTGCTTCGACGATTAAGACCCCGCAAAAACGAGTTGGAAAAATTGTCAGATAGTACTTATTATATTCATGATAACGCATTTAATATGGATGAAAATTCTGGGTGTTCGGTTACTAAGCAAAGCGAACCCAACCTCTCAGACGCTTGGTTGCATTCATACTGGTGCCATGTGGATTGTCGAATGCCCTCTGGCGATGCTTTGGCAATATGTTACATAACTGTTGCACAAGCTGAAGATTCTAATGCAAATGTTGTTTCGACTCCTTCAGAAAAATGCTTTCCTGATTTGCATTACGAGATTTTGTATGAGTCGGAGTCCGCAAAGAAAAAATTAGGTATGTACGCTAGGGTGAACGGTCTTATAAAACAACCGATGAAGGAGGCAAAAATCACCAAGTCAGGTTGTTGTAGTTGAGGCAAATCTGCATAACCGGAGAAGGTTCACTCTTCTAATATGAGGTTCGGCATTCTGGTAATTCGTAAATTACACGTCATACTTTGCCCGCATTCTTTCATAGACTGCTTCGGCGGATTTGCTCTCGCCATTATTGGCCTCGATTATTCCCTCGCGGACTGCTTCGAGGAACCGGCTTCGCTCGAGTTCGTTAAGCATTGCCTGATAGGCTTCGGCATCTTGAACGACGAGTTTGGCTTGACCGTTTACGGTGAGCACGAGAGGCTCCTTACTCTGCCCCAATTTGCCAACATATGTTTTAACGTTCTTTTGGAAGTTTGTGAGAGAGTCGATGGCAGTGGTTTTGATCATTTCAGGTAAGTCTCGGAATAATCATGTTATTCCATGCTCTTAATGACGTTTGAGGAAATCAGTTTGTCACAGACTTTCGGATGAATGTGTCCTCGCGGGTCCTGAAGGTGGCGTAGGATAGAATGAGCTTATGGCCCAGCGCCTTCCGGAATGGTTAACGATTCGATTGCCGCGACCTGACACGATCAACGAGGTTCAGGCGATGATGCGGGGGAAGAACTTGCACACGGTGTGTGAGAGTGCACGGTGTCCGAATTTGCCGGAGTGTTGGAGCAAAAAGACCGCGACGTTTATGATTTTGGGGGATACGTGTACGCGGAGTTGTGGATTCTGTGCGATTAAGGTGGGGAAGGGGCTGGAGCTTGATCCGTTTGAGCCCCTGAACGTGGCGAAGGCGACCAAAGAGCTGGGATTGAAGCATGTTGTGGTGACTTCGGTTGCCCGGGATGACTTGAAAGACCAAGGTGCGGGGCAGTTTGCGAAGACAATTACGGCGTTGCACAAAGAGTTGCCGGATGTGATTGTTGAGATTTTGACGCCAGATTTTAAGGCGAATGAGGAATGTATTCGCACGGTTTGCGCGGCTCATCCGGAGATTTATAACCACAATATTGAGACCGTGGAGCGGTTGCATACAATTGTTCGGCCACAGGCGAAATATGCGCGGACGATGCGCGTTCTGGAGATGGTGAAGGAGATTGATCCGGCGATTTATACTAAGTCGGGGTTAATGCTTGGGCTTGGGGAGACGCGGGAGGAGGTTGTTAAGACCTTGGAAGATTTGCGACGGATTGGGGTGGATGCGATTACGATTGGTCAGTATTTGCGGCCGACGATGAAGCATTTGCCGGTTCATGAATACATTCACCCGGATGTTTTTAAGGAATACGAAGCGATTGGTGAGGAGATGGGGTTTGCGTTTGTGGCGAGTGGGCCGTTTATTCGGAGTTCTTATAATGCGATTGCGTTTAGTGAGAAAGTGATGGGCGAGCGGTTGGCTCGGGCGGGTTATAAGGCTCCTTCGAAGGGTGGGGATATGCTGCGGGTTTTACAGTAAGATTGGCACTCCCGAAGGAGTGCCGATTTTTGAAGATTGGTTATGTTCCGATATTGAACGAGACTCCGATAAAGAAGAGCGGTTTGAATTCCTTTCTTGTTGGGAGTGTTTCGCCGGCGAATTCTTGCCCTTCTTTAATCCCTTGTAAAAGGACATTGCGGCTGCGGAATGAAAGCCCATAACTGAGGACGGCGGTGCCGTCTCTATCGAGGAGCCAACAGATTCCAATTTGATATGTGGGGTCGATATCATCTTTCGTGGCGATGCCGGCCATGAGCCCGAGGCGGTGGTGACTTGGATCAAAGAGCCCAAACGTGAGAAGGCGGGCGACGCCGGGGCTTGCTAGCCATGCTTCATCATCGAATGGTAGATAGATTTGACCGGTGAGGTTGCCGTTAAAATTGCGTTGGTCAGCTTTTTCGACGACTTTTTTGCTTGGGTCACCAACTTTTGGGACGAGCTGGTAGCTGCCGAAATCGTCGCCAAAATTATAAGCAAACCCGGCACCGATTTTTGTGATTGCCTTGAGCTTGCGAGCGGCGAGGATGGTTATTGATTGGGAATGTTCGTCGCTAGAGATGGTGATTGTTTGGTCAAATTCACTAGAGATATCTAAGGAGTTGTTGCTTTTGATTGTTCGTTCGGGCAGTGGTTTTCCGTCATCGTAGACGCCACTAATTTTGATCTCGTAGTTGGCAGCATTAGTGAGGGTGACCTTCCAATCTCGGGCGACGAATACGCGGCCCGGTGCGGGTACGAAGTCGAGATCGCTTGCGGTCTGCTTTTTGCCATTTTCTGATCGAATCTGCCGGATGGAGAGCTTGCCGGATTGCTCGAAGCGAAATTCTTGGCTCCCACGAATCGCAGCGAAGGTGATGTCACTATTTTGTTCAGGACTGCGGTCAATCGGGTTGTCGGCCCGCGCAAGTGTGACCGAACACAGACAGATTGTGGCAAGGAAATAGGTGGCGTATTTCATTTGTGATATGTTGCCCCGGTTGTTGTTTAGCGGCTGAAAATTATGAATTTCTCATAAATTAACTATGATAAATTTGTGATAGAAAGGAATGTTAAGGTTTGAGTGCCCAATCTGGGGGTGGGATGTTTTCGAACTTGTTGGGGTTGAGGTCGGCGATGAGGGTTGGTTTACCTTCGGGGAAGTCTTTCCATGCATAGAGGCAGCCTTTGTCGGCGTAAACGAGGCGGCCGGAATCATCGAAGTCGATCCAGAGGGGGTGGTTGTCATCAGAATGTAGTTCAAAAATTAGTTTCCCATCGTTTGAAAAGAACTCTGCGTGGTGGGATTCTCTCATCCAATGGTTAGGCTCGGTGCGAAGGATGTAACCATTTTGGATATCTTTTCTAAATGTTAAAGGTATTCGCTGTGGCCCCTGGAACCGCTCCCATATTTCACGGCGTGTGCCGCTCGTTTCATTCGTGAGATTCCACCCTGATAACACGGGTATGTCTTTTTCATCTGTGCCAAAAAGGGATCGGGCCAAAGCGATCAATTCGTCACTCAGTTGAATTTTCTTCACGTTGTTCCAGTTGCCGATTTGGAGCAAATTGAAGATAAAAAAGTCAGTATTCCATACTCCGATGGCAGAAAAGTAAGGTGGTTTGGAGATCGAGACCCAACGGTTGAGGCTACCTCTTGGGGCCTTTTTGGCGGTCGGAGAATAGTCAAGTGCAGAAATTGCTACGTAATCTCCTTCTTCTGAAACAGCGTAAGAGTGCACGGTTGCGGAAATCCACTGTCCTGAAATGATGCAATCATCGGCGAAATCCCAAACCAGCATTTGGCAATATTTGCTTGGTCCACGTCTTAACAGAACGGCCCTATTTGCTCTGCGTGCAATGGCTCCATCGATTCGACAATAGGATTTGGACATTTTGATGAAATTTTACTTTGTTGGTTCCCGGGTTGCGCTTTGCTTATCCCGGGCCACCAAGTCTTGCCACTGGTTTCTCCAGTGCCACCCGTTCTTGGACGTGCTTTTCCCTGCCTGATGCATGGCATAAGGCAGGGGCACAGCAATGAATGGTCGCACATTGTTAGCCGCCGGGGCCGGTGCCGCCGGCTTCGACGACGGCTTTGGCGCGGTGAAGGAGGGCGGTGAGTTCTTCGAGATTGAGTTTGGCGAGGGATTTTGTGCGGATGCAGCTTTTGCCGATATCGGAGGTGCCGAGTTTGCCTTTGGCGGATTCGGGGAGCATGACGCCGTTTTCGCTGAGGGTGATGTAGATTGCGATTCCGGATTTGAGGGCGGCAAGGCCGATGAAGAACCAGTCGCCGGAGCAAGCTTTGGATGAACCTTTGTAGCTGTAGCGGCCGAACGCCATGATGCCTTTGGTTTCCCACTGTTCCCAGTCAGGGACGACGCTAGTGATGAGGTCGTGGAGGGTTTGGATTTCTTCGCGCTTCGGCGATTCGATGGCGTCTATGATGGAAGCGTGGCAAGATTCAGACATAAAAAAATGGTCAGCTTTTCAGCTGACCATTTTCAAGATATTTCTTTCTTATTTTAACCCCTGGGGGGGAATGGATCGTTGCCGTAGCTGTCTTTAGCGCGAATAGTGCCATCTTTTCGGTGAATCACCAATTCTGATCGGTAATTTTTTGCGATCTGAATTCCCTTGTCGATGGCCTCTTTTTGAGTTGTAGTCACTTTAGCGGCCCTCGCGGAGCCTGCCGTTTTCACTTGCCATGAATTACCCTTTGGGGTCACGTGAACTGATTTCTTTGCCATTGGAGTTTCCTCAATAATAGTAGACGAAAAACTACCAATAAATTTTCCACATTTTTCAAAAAAGATTCAGTTGACTTTGGGTGTCATCATTTGTATCGCCGTCATCAAAGAGATATTCGCTTTTGGGATCGTGTTCCTTAAAGCGCCTAATCGCTAAGCTCTGATTTCTGACTGCGTAACAGTAAATACACCCATGTGGGCAAGTATCGTAGTCACCAATGTCTCTGCTTTGGGAGCATTCGCAGCCCGGACGATTACCTTTTGTCTTTGAGATAATCTCGTAACCGGCGACGTCGGAGAGCCGGATTGAATCTATGCAGCGAGAAGGTTCTTGAATTGAGATCAATTCAGGCTGGGAACATATGGTCAGATTCATGTTGAAGCGGCTGGCTATCTGATGAAGTTCTTTGGCAAGTTCACGCTTTTCTTGAAGTGACGGGTCTCTCCATAAGTTGCCGGTTTCATCTGCCATTTGCTTCAAATTGAGTGCAGTCTTCCTATAAAGTTGCAAGAATGAGATGACGACTTCATCAGTTGCCCCCGACAAGCCGCGTGCGATCCTCTCAAAGTTCTCAAGGTGAAAAGCTATAGGAGTTTGTTGCGAAACAATGATAGTATCGTATCTCCAGACGATAACGCGCTTACCGAATTTGCTTGCAACTTCCTGAGCAGTTGAAACTGACTTTTCCCAATCAACCACATTTCTCTCTAGTGCTGTTGGATAGCCGTTGATTGTATACTGTACTGTAAATGGGGCGCCATGAATTCTTACTGAATCAATGTATCGCATGAAGGGGCGGAAATTCTTTGTCCAAAACACAAATCCATCTACTTCAGTGCGAGATAGCGGCACTATTATTGTTTTGCGATTGAATGGATTGCGCATCTTGCAATAGCCCGCTGCAAGACGATTTGCGAACCACTCGCCATAGAATGCAGGGATGTCGGTCTTGTAGCTGGCAGAAATGATCATTTTAGCTTCACTTTGAACAAAGAGCACTTTGGTACCTCGAATTTTGGAACAACCCCTATTAATCCCGAGCTACTATCAACGTCTTGCCTGAGTGCATCCCCGAGTGACGAATGTGTTTCCGGTAGGTAATCCCACTTACAGTTTCGACAAACCTCATTAATGAGATTTGAGATATAGATGCTTTCACCTGTAACGGGACATAAATACGAGGAGAAGTCGAGAAACATTGCGTTCGGTGAATTGGAAAAATTAGAAAGTCCTTGTAACAAAAGTTTCGCGGAATTGTTTCTAGCAGCGTCAGTCAATACAAAAGAGCCAATAATTTGTCCGCTTCTATTCAAATTCACTAGATTATTTGTCATAATTGACTCGAATGGCCTACCAGATAGTTCAATAAATTTATCTCGCGCTATTTCGTATATTTCACGCCAGCCTTCTTCTTCTTCTAACCCGAAAACACTTATTTGAACTCCATCAAGCTTTGGAATTGCACTCAGCATCCCAAAAATGTCTGACCCAGGACCGGGGCCTATACTATTTAAACTCCATTCCCTGGGAACAGCTTTTTTCCACGAGAAGCTCTTTGCAAGCTCTCGCCAAACGGTGGCATGTTTTGGCGCATAGTGCAATGTGTATGCAATTCGAGTTATTGGATCACTGTAGTCTATACTTGCATTTTTAAAGTACTTTGCGCCTAAGTCGACCTGAGTATCTCGGTATTGTGCGATTAGTTCTGGCGTAAAGGTTGATATACCAAGAACTTGTTTTTGATAATCAAGTGCAACACTTTTGTAGAAATCAAAAAAATTGATTTGCATCATATATTGATAATACCTAGTTGCATTAGTTTGTGCGAGCATCCCTAAGAAATTTGACGTGGGTGTCGAGGAAGAGGCGGTTGCGGCCCCCGGCGTGCACACTCTTTCCGCGTTTATCGGCAGGGATGCTGGGGACGGTTTTGGGGAAATAGGGGTCGACGGCGAGTTCGACGTCGGCGGGGCCATCGGGGATGCCGATAAAGGGGTTGGCGGCAGCAATGAGATCGGCAGAGAGCTGCTCGGGAGATTTGCCCCAGCCGTTATCTTGGGGAATGGGGTCGGTGATTTGGTCGAACCGCCAGAGCCAGTAGTTGACGCCGTTTTGGGTGACTTGGGGTTCGGTTTTCCAGATGGCTTCGGTGCTGGGGCAGGTGAAAATCTGTTTGGCTTTGTAGGGGGCGAGGGGTTCGATGATCCAGCCGCCTCGGGGGTCGCTGGGGGGCCAAGTTGTCCAGGGTTTGTAGCCGCCTTCGGCGGTTGATTTGAGGTCGCGGCGGTCGGGCATGCGGTCGTCGTAGTCGTTAAGATAGAGGAACCAGGCGGTGCCGAGTTGTTTGAGGTTGCTGGTGCAGTTCGCTTTTTTGGCGGCTTCTTTGGCTCGGGCGAAGACGGGGAACAGGATTGCCGCGAGGATCGCGATGATGGCGATTACGACGAGGAGTTCGATGAGTGTGAAGGCGCGGCGCACTATTGGTAGTTTACGGTGTTTTCGGTTTGTTCGTCGCTCTTTGCTTTGTAGGTTTTGCCGGGAGACACCGCTCCGAGCACCCGGAGACGGCGGATTCCGACACTCAAGAGTCGGGCCACCCAGGAAGAAAGGATCGATTAGGTATTGACGTGTTATTCCTGGGTGTTGCCACCCAGGCCACGACTTTATCTCTTGAATTACTTTTTGTAATTCATTGTCATCAGAGGTACCCAAGCGTTTTCAGCTTTCATTTTTATTGAAAAGTTGTATGCACGGGATGACTCTTTGCTATAAACAATCTTGAATGTCGTTTTTTGGCCAGGAGCCATTTCAAATTCCTCGCTGAACATGACAAGGTATTTACCTTCGATGTATCCGCTTGCTTTCATCGGAGTTTCACTCATATTGTCGCACCAAACTCCGTCGTATCGTTTCTTTGATGCGTTGTAGGTGACTGAGAATCGTCCATTGAGCTTTCCGCCATCGCCCATATCGTACGATGACTCGAGATTGAGCCAGCGGTCAAATTCCATGACGCCATTTGATGTTCCGGTCATCTTCATGGCTTTGCCGGTGGGGTCACTTCCGGTTCCGGTGCCGCGATATCGGCCGGTGAGGAAGCTGAGGGCGTCGAGTTCCGCTTTGGGAAGTGGCGGCATCATGGGGTCTTGGGCCGAAGAGATCAGAGCTGAGACGAGAGCAAGTGAGGTCAACATAGTTTTTCCTTTGGTTATAATATCGAATCAGATTACATAGACCGACATTTTGCGACGATTTTTTTAGAGAATTCTTGGAGTGAAGTCGGTTTCTGGCGTGACGCGGGCGCAGTAGCCAGCCATCAGTGAGGCGCAATGTTCGACATCAGTAAGGCTGAGGAGTTCGCACGGGGTGTGCATGTAGCGGAGCGGGATGCCGACGAGGCCAGTTGCCATTCCGGAACCTGCGACTTGCATGGCGTTGGCGTCGGTTCCGGTTCCGCCGGGCTCAGCAGCGACTTGGTATGGGATTTTTTCGTCGTCGCCGGCTGATTTGATCATTTGGAAGACGATGGGGTTGATGTTTGCGCCACGAGTGATGCTCGGGCCCTTACCGATATCGAGGGCACCATATTTTGATGGGGTTAGACCGGGATGGTCGATAGCAAAATCGACATCGACGGCGAGGCCGGATTTGGCTCCGAGAGCTTGGGCGGCGGTGCGCGCACCTCGGAGGCCGATTTCTTCTTGGACTGTAGCGACGGCATAAACGCCGACATCTTTGTGGAGTCGACCGGATTCTTTGAGGTGGCGGAGGGCTTCGGCGACGGCGAACGAGCCAACTCGGTTATCAAAACCTCGAGCGGCGGCGCGGTCTTCGAGAAGCATTTGGAACTCCCATTGATACGTTGCGCAGTCGCCGATGCTGATGTACTTCTCAGCTTCTTCTTTGCTGGTTGCGCCAATATCTATATACATATCGCTTAAGGCGGGGCGTTTTTCTTTTTCACCATTTTCGAGGAGATGGATGGGTTTGCGACCGATGACTCCGGGGATTTTTTCTTTGCCGTGGATGAAGACGCGGTTTCCGAGTGGAACCATGGTGTCGTGGCCCCCGATGCCCCGGAAGTAGATGAAGCCTTTTTCATCGATGTAATGGACTTGGAAGCCGATTTCATCCATGTGTCCAGCGAGCATGATTTTTTGTTCGGCTTTGGGGTTGAGGATAGCGAAAACGTTACCGTGTTGATCGGTGCGGACTTCGTCGGCGAAGTCTTTGGTGTAGTCGCGGTAAACCTGCGCGGCTCGTTCTTCATAGCCGGATGGCGATGGTGTGTTACAGAGGGTTTTGAGGAAATCGAGGGATTCTGAGCGCATTGGGGCCTTTACCTATCCTTAATACGGACGGGGCTCCAGGCGATTTTGAGGCTCATGATAACGATAATTAAGGAAAAGAGTGTCCATCCAGCGGCCCAGATATAGTCGGGGATGAAGGTTCTTTCTTGAAGAATATAGGCGTCTGAGTGGGAATTTGTGAGCAGTGAGCTGTTGAGCAAAAGAAGAAACGAGTGGAAGGAGGTGAGGCACATTTGCACGCCGAGGAATTGGGTGGCGAGTTGGAGGTTCTCGGCTTTGAGTTTGATACTGGCGAACCAAAGGGCGGGTATCCAGATGAGGGCACTGATGACTCCAACGATATCGCCACGGATGAGGAGGAGGAGGGAGAGCGCGAGGATTATGGCGAGGGTTTTGAGGATGCTTTGGGCATTTTTGGTGGTTCTTCCGGCGAGGATTAGGAGTGAGCCGAGGATAGCGGTGCCGGGATAACCCGCGCTGGCGATTAGGAAAATGCTTCCGCCAGAGACGGGGGTTGAGCCGCTGCCATCAGCATTGACAATGATGTAATCGGGTTGGCCCCCAGTGGCGAGAGCCATGATGGCGTGGGCGAGTTCGTGGAAATGGGTGTTGAGGTATTCGAGCGGGAGGATGAGGTAGCGCGCGATGGGGATTCCCCAGAGCGCGATGCTGAGGACGGCGGCGGTGAGGAGGAGTTTTTGGGATTTGGTCAATGGGGGTTGTTCGTTCTTACGGGTTGGAGGTTGGTTTGGTTCTATTGGCGAGAGCGAGGAGGCGTGAGATTGTTTGTTCTGCGTTTTGGGGGCTTTCTCGTTGGCACCACTCTTTAATGATATCAATATCGATGTCTGTTTCATTGTAGACACCAGCGGCGGCTTCCATTGCGGAGTTGTCGTGCCAATAAATGTATTTGGTAAGTCGGTCTTTTATGCAGTCAATCGGGTGCAAAACGTGCAGAGTGAGGTTGTCTCTTGTGACCGTATTCCATGAACTTATGAGTTCTTCTCCAATCATGAGGTCATCGTTAATGAACTCAATTGTAAAAGGGTTGAGAGGATGGCGATAACACGAGCCTGGTCCAGATTCATAGCCTAAGTCGCGAAGAGCTTGAGCTTCAGGTTTGCCTGCCATTTGAACTTGGAGGACAAAATCAATGTCTCGCGATTGGTAACTTTGAGGAGCGTAATACGTTGCGGCGCTACCGCCCGTAAGAACAATGGTTGTTCCGAGTTTGTGAAAAGCGGTGCAAATTATTGTAGCGCATTCGGCGAGCGAATTTTCTTTTCGGATTTCCACTTAGATTTCTTTCCCTTTTGCTCTCGGACGCTTCCTCATTGTTGCGGTAGCTTCTTGATAGAATGGATCGTTAAGATACATTTTTTCCAGCAGTGTTGTTAATTCCACCCGAATGGAGAAAGAGGGATTCATGCTGGTTACCCTTGTTTTGCCTACTGATCTTCGGACAATTAATTTCTCCTCTTCAAGTTTGTCGAGGTGATGACCGATTAGCTGGGGCGATACGCCGAGCATCGACGCCAATTCAGCAGCGTGGGTTTCGCCCTGTCCTTGAATTAAGACAAGGATGCTTGTCCTGATTTCACTACCGAAAATTTCGGCACCCACTTTTCTTGTTTGCATGAATCTATTGTACAATAATATTTGCCATATAGCAAATATTATTTGTTAGTTAGATAAAAATTTGTTTACCATCCGCGGGTGGCGAGTTGTTCGGATTGGGGGAGGGTGGAGCAGTTGATGCCGACCATGGCTTCGCCGAGGTTTTTGCTGATTTCGGCGAGTTTTTTGGCATCTTTATAGAACAGCACCGATTCGACGATGGCGCGGGCGCGCTTGGCGGGGTCGCCGGACTTGAAGATTCCGCTCCCAACAAAAACGGTTTCGGCGCCGAGTTGCATCATGAGAGCGGCGTCGGCGGGGGTTGCGATTCCACCGGCGCTGAAATTGGGGACGGGGAGTTTGCCGAGTTTTTTGACTTCGCGGATGAGATCGAGAGGGGCTTGGTGCTCTTTGGCGAGGACGAAGAGTTCATCTTCGCGGGCGTTTTGCACGGTTCGGATCTCGGACATGATTGTACGCATGTGGCGGACGGCTTCGATCACGTCGCCGGTGCCGGCTTCGCCTTTTGTGCGGATCATGGCGGCGCCTTCGGCGCATCGCCTGAGGGCTTCGCCGAGGTTGCGTGCGCCGCAGACGAAGGGGACGGTGAATCCGTGTTTATCGACGTGGTTGGCGTGGTCGGCGGGTGTAAGGACTTCGCTTTCGTCGATGAAGTCGATTTCGAGAGCTTCGAGGATTTGGGCTTCGACGAAGTGTCCGATGCGGCATTTTGCCATGACGGGGATGGATACGGTGGCTTTGATCTCGAGGATCATTTCGGGGTCGGACATTCTGGCGACTCCGCCATCTTTGCGGATGTCGGCGGGGACTCTTTCAAGGGCCATGACGGCGACGGCTCCGGCGTCTTCGGCGATGCGGGCTTGTTCGGGGTTGACGACGTCCATAATGACGCCGCCTTTGAGCATTTCGGCGAGGCCGACTTTCTCTCGCCAAGTTTTTGTGGCGGTTGTCGAGGTGGAGTTGCCGTTATTGTTCATCGCTATTGACCTTGGGAGTACGGTTTTGGGCCGCTTTGTGAGTTTACTAGGCGGTTGGGGGTCGGGAGGGGACTGTACGTGGATCAAATGGTACCAATTGGCGATCCGAACTGGCCTGGTTCTATTACCCCCACTTTTTTACATATGCAGACAACCGATCATGCATTGACTTCTGTTTATCTTTATCATTAATATGAGTGATATACTCTTGCATGTATTTCTTAGCTTCTTTATAGTCAGTATCGCTTCTAGTGCGGGCAAAGATGCCCAATGTAAGCCAACACTCCAATTCAACTCCCCTGGCCTGATTCAATATTGGCTTTAAAGCCGATCGGAATCTACTTAAAGCAAACCTAAGTTGTTCAATCTCCTTGTTCCCTGTCACTGAGTCCCAAACGTACGCTTCCAGTAGCAGCATGTCCTGTGGGTAAGACTTGACAACTTTACTCCCAAGATTTTTCCACCCAGGGTAACCGCCGTCATTTAGGCATAGCGCAGTATAAGCCGTCCTCCAGAATTCAGGATCGGTACTTCCAGCCGAGTCGCTAATAGCACTAAGTGATTTACCCATAAATGACTTTCCACGAAGTTCATTTCTGAAGGCAATCAAGTAATGTGCCAGCTGGTAAACATCTTCTGCCGACTTACTCCTTAATGTTTCATTTGTTAGTTTCTCAATTTTGCTTAGTCTTTGATTCGCGGAGTCTATTTCTAGAAACATTACTTTGTCGAGTGACTCGGTTCTGCGTTTTATCCATATGAAAGAAGCCGACGTGCTCATTGATGAACTATGCCAAGACGATTGCGACCCCTGAATGCTAATTTGCGATACTAGTAAGAAAGTGATGCTGCTTAAGATCATATTGCCTCCACCCATAGTGTATGGTAACCATTTCGGGCGCTGATTAACTCATCATTAGTATGTATTTGAGTACCAATGAACCCATTTTCATCGTAGTCCATTGTCGTGTTAAACTGCACAAGGAAACCTTGGCGAACAGTAACTCTCCATTTTAAGTTACTTCGATACTCGGCATCCCAGTCTGCTTGTACAATGGGATTAATATTACGAATAGGAAATGCACCATCTCGGTACAATGGGAATGGTGTCGGAATGTCAATAATGTTACCAAATACTACATTTAACCCTGCACGTGCCACTGGTGCAGCCAATTTTGCTGCAAAGCCCGCATTTTTGAGCACTTCAATTCCAAGGTCAACACCTAAATTGATTGCAGCCTGCTGCGGTGTTCCGGATGAATACTGTTCAAAATGCAATTGATCAAAAAAATCATGTGAACTAGCCAGAACCCACAAGCCATTAGTATTCCCATCAGGAAGTGGAATCAAGTTCCTGTCCATGAAATAGGAAAGCGGGTATTCGGGGGGTGAAATCTTGAATATTGGAGAACTATGGGTTTCATTAGAGGCCTCCTTCCACTCAATTTCATACTTCACCTCTCCCTTAATTCCATCAACCCAATCGACGGAAAATGAAACTTCATGCGTTTGGCCTACATCGTTATCCTGTTCGCCAACAACTAAGTCAATTTGCCAAGGTGCGGGAAAGTGCTGAACAAGGACGTTAGGACGTCTTGCTATGCCAGAATGTTCTTTCATAATGGATACAACCCACGGAAACGTGCCGCTCAGAGGATAGTTGGCAGTGCTATAAGCTGGATTTGGCTTCGTTAATGTCCAAGTATAGTTGCCATGCCCCGATTGCTCTGCGTTTGGAAAATCACTAAATGCTGAAAAGCCTAGTACTTTGTCAGAGTAGAAATTATTATTGATATTACGCGACTCACGTAACAGACCTATTTCCAATTTTGCAAATTTTGTGTAGAGTCCTGTTGACTTCGGACTTATTGCAACTCGATCGTATTTTGGAGACCAGTAATTGAAATCATATGTATGGAGATCATGCTGGTATAAAAGATTATAAATTTGACCATTAGTCGGACTAGATGTATAGTATTGCCCGCCTGATACGTAGAGTGATAAATTTCTCGGATCTTTGACTGCCCCTGCGGCTTGTGCTGAAGCCCAGACTTGAGCACCGTTTCCAGAGCTGCTAGCAGTAGCAGAGGAAGAAAATTCAAGTTCTCCATATCCAGCTGAATTGAGTTTAACAACACGAAGATGTTTGCCAGTTGAGTAATCACCAGGGAGGCCGACGAGACTGTAATCAGAGCCAGGAGCCGCGTATGTGGATTCGTCGCCCAAACCATTATCAGCAGAAGCGTTGCCGTTATTATTGAAGTGTGCAGTAGCGGTTGAATCCAAAATGACGCCAACTTCCGTAATATTGGTAGGCAATTGACCCGTGAATTGGACAACGACTTTTTGAGTGCCGTGGCTGTTCATTTCTATTGGTGCGGCAGTCGATATTCCTTGGCCAACTGGGATGCTAGGCGACATCATTGTTGAAATTCCGTTGATTTTCCAAGTACCTGTGACCCAATCCCGTGACCAGAGTTCTGTGTGAGTGCCTCCCGGGTTTGGCCCGGGCATGATTCGAGTGAATTCGTCAGTTCCTTCGACGGGTACAACGCTGATTGTGAATTGAGATCCTCCGCTGGGGTTTCCACCACCGCCAGGCTCACCTTGAGCGAGAGATAACAAAGTTGAGGCATTGAGGGCAAAGAAGAGGGCTATGAGCCGGAATTTGGGGGGGGGGGGTGATCATTAGCAGGTTTTCCTATGGCGAAGAATATGCACGCCTTTCAATACTATACAAAAGAATGAACCGATTTGCAAAGGATTTCATTTCATATTTTTTTCATAGTTATTCGTTGGGGAGGGAGTTTTGAAGTGGGATGCAAGTCGAAATATGTGTGATTTTGAGACGGGCCGAAGTTGGATGCAGGTGAAAGTACGGAATAATCTAGTGTGGTGAATGAGCGGCAGGTAGCGGTCTTGGCGGAAGCTCAGCATTTGGCGGCGACGGCGAAGAATATTGGGAAGTTGGGGGATAAGTATTCGCCGGAATATTCGCGGTGGGCTTTTGGGCAATGGGAGATGCGTAAGCGGGGGCGGGAGAAGTTTACGCGGGCGGCTATGATGCAGTTCACAAGGCAGGGGTTAGAGATGGCGACGCATGAGCGGATTGCGGCTTATCATGCTTCACTTTTTCCGACGGGGGTCGAAGTTTTAGATGCGGGTTGTGGGATTGGAGCGGATTTGATGGCTTTGGGAGCGCGGGGTCCGGTTGTTGGGGTGGACAATAATCGCGAGCACGTGAACTGTGCGCGGCATAATTTGTCGGTTTATGGGTTTAAGGGGAAGGTTGGTCGGGGGGATGCGCTTGATGTTTTGGCGAAGGGTTGGGATTTTGTTTTTTGCGATCCGGGCCGTCGGGATGATGGGCAGCGGTTGATCAGTCCGGATGATTATCAGCCAAATGTAGAGGCATTGCGGCAGTATTTGAAGCGAGCGAAACGAGGAGTGATCAAGCTTTCGCCGATGCTGCGAGATGAGTATTTGTTGGGGCTGGGGGGTGATGTTCGGTTTTTGAGTTATGGGCGGGAGTGCCGGGAAGCATTGGTGGTTTTTCCGGGAAAAAAGCGGGTTTCGGCGGTGCATATTGAGAGCGGTGAGGAAGTGTTTGCTACGCCCTTGGAGGGTACGGTCACTGAGCCGGTGGGCTATCTTTATGAAGCTGATCCGGCATTGATTCGGGCGCATGGTTTGGGGCACTTTGAAATGGATGGGGTTGGGGATTCTAACGGTTATTTGACTTCAAAATCGCTCGTTGAGTCGCCTTGGTTGCGCCGTTATGAGGTGCTTTGGTCGGGACCGTGGCGGATTCGGATGGTGAAAGATGCGCTTCGGGAGGGGGGATGGCAGGTGGATGCGGTGAAGAAACGGGGGATTAAGGTGGAGCCGGCTTCGGTTTTGCGTCAGGTCGAGGTGGACAGGGGCGATCCGGTTCAGCTCGTGATGTATGCAATTGGGGCAAAGGTTGCGGTTGCATTGGTTCGGGTTCTTTAGACTAGGTCCTTGACATTGTATGTAACTATATGGTTACATAACCACATGGTTGCAGACGCATTGATAATATCGCCGTTGGACGCAGTCTTTTCGGCATTGGCGCATCCGGCACGTCGAGAGATGATTCGATTACTGAGAGATAAGGCGGCTTCGGTGAGTGATTTTTTGCAGGTCTTTGACTTGAGTGGCCCGGCGATTTCGAAGCATTTAAAGGTTTTGGAAGATGCAGGTTTGGTGCGTGTTGTGCCTGAAAAGCAGACTCGATTACGCGTGTTGAACGCGAAAGCGTTGGAACAAGCGACGGATTGGCTTGAGGAGTACCGTATTTTCTGGGAAGGGAGTTTTGACCGATTGGAATCGGTTGCGCGGGAATTGGAATCGGAGAAAAAGTTATGAAACAGGTTGCTGACAATGAATTGCTGATGGAGCGGCTTGTGCCGTGTGGGATAGAATTGATGCCCCGGTTATGGTCAGATCCTGCGTTGCTTACCAGGTGGTGGGGACCGGAGGGTTTTAGTACAACAACTCATGCCATGGATTTTCGAGTTGGGGGCGAGTGGGATTACACGATGCACGGCCCAGATGGTCACGACTATGGAAATTTGATTCGTTACACGAGAATTGGCGAAGAAGGAATTGACTATCTCCATTTTGGCAAGGGTGATGATGCCCATGCGAGCTTTAAAGCTGTGATCACTTTTGAACCTGTGACGGGGTCTATGACTCGGATGGGTTTCAAGATGGTGTTTGGGTCGGCGGAAGAAATGAAGCAGATTTGTGACGAGTATGGGGCGGCAGAGGGCCTTTATCAGACGACAGATCGATTGGCGAAGGAAGCGGAGTTGGTTGTAATGGTCGAAGCTGAATGTGCGAAATTGGAACAAGCGGTTGGGCGGATGCGCACTGGGCTAGCGCGGATTCCGATTGAGAAACAAAGTTGGTCGTATTCTGATTCGTCGAGAAGCGCGGTTCATATGGTGGCGCATTCGGGTTGGTCACTGGGATGGATTCGGTCGATGCTCGCGGGAACGCCTTATCCGGCTACGACGACGGCAATTGGTGATCAGGAGATGAGAGAGTTTGAGCTCGGGTTTACCGATGCGGAATCAGCGTTGGCACTTTTGGATGAAAAGTCTTCAGCGTGGATGGCTTATGCGCGGTCGCTGACGATGGATGATTTGGATCGGTTGGTGCAGTTGCCATTTGGGTTTGGGGAGATGCGAATGCGGGATGCTTTGGGGGCAGCGGCATGGCATACGAATGAGCATTGTGCGCAGATTGAGTTTATTCAGACGATGTTAGGAGATCGAGATTGGGGGTTTTAACTTCCAAAGTAATCCTGAATTGACAGGACATCCTGTTGGATAAGATTGTGGCCTGTGGGGAACAGGTTGAGGGTTGTTTCTGCACCGGCATTTGTGAAAGTTTCGGCCAGCTGCATGGATTGATCGGCGGGGCAGATCTGGTCGTGTTCGCCTGCGTTGATAGTGATTTTTGCGTTTGTTAGATTGAGGTTTTCGATAGCAGTCGGGAGGAACATGGGTCTCAGGAGGATGGCGCCTTGCAAGGGGAATGCATTGGTGAGCAAGAGATTTGCGGCCATGTTGGCGCCGTTGCTGTATCCGATTGCCATGACTTGCTTGTTTTGGAGTTGGTCTTGGTTTTTTAAAAATTCGGCGAGTTCTTGGGTGCGGAATGCGAGATCTTCGTAGTCCAGTTTGCCTTCGGCGAATCGGGCAAAGTATCGGTTTGCTCCGTGTTCGGAGACTTTTCCTCTCACGCCGAATATGTTGTGGTTTGGGAGAATTTCATGGAGGAAACTGGTGATTTCGTGTTCGTCTCCGCCGGTTCCGTGGAGGGCTAGGATGGTGGGCTTTGATGGGTCACCTTGGCTAAACGATGTGTGGAATGTGTTCATTTTAGTTCGGGAATTTTGCTCCAGTCAGGCTGGTGAATTCTGGCAGATTGGAGGCGACTTCGGCGCGGTGGGGTTCGAGCCAAGGGGGGAGGACGAGGGTTGTGCCGAGGGATTCGATCGGTTCGTTGTAGGTCATTCCGGGGGGATCGGTGGCGATTTCGTACAGGATGCCGCCGGGTTCGCGGAAGTAGATGCTGTGGAAGTAGTTTCGGTCGATGAATTCGGTTGGACGCATTCCGGCGTTGATGAATTTTTCGCGCCACTGGGCGTGGTCTTCGTCATCTTCGGCGCGGAAGGCGACGTGGTGGACGATACCGGAGCCCATGCGGCCGGTGGGGGTTGAGTTGAGGCTTAGCTCTACGGTGTTACCGATTTCGGCGGGACTGGTGTAGAGTTCGATGTTGTTTTCTTCAGCCGTGAGCACGTAGCCCATTGTTTCGGTGAGCAGTTTTTGAGTGTTCTGAGGGCGAAGAGAGGCGATTTGCACGCCGTGGAATCCGTGGATAGCGACTCCGGCGGGGGTGCTATCCCAGGCGACTTCGGGCTTCGGGGTTTGGATACTCGCGACGAGTTCGAGTTGGAAGCCGTCGTGGTCTAGGAATTGGAGGGTTGGGTTGCCGAATTTTTCAACTTGGTTGAAGGGGATATTGTTGTTGGATAGGCGGTCTGTCCAGGATGGGATTGCGTTTTTGGGGATGGCGAAAGACATGGTGGTGGCTTGTCCGGCGCCGATTGTTCCTAGGGGACTTTGGGGCCAGGGGAAGAAGGTGAGGAGGGTTCCGGGGGAGCCTTGGGGGTCGCCGTAATAGAGGTGGTAAGTGCTGGGGTCGTCGTAGTTGATTGTGACTTTGACGAGGCGGAGGCCGAGGACTCCGGAGTAGAAATTCACGTTGCTCTGGGCGTCGGAGCACATCGCGGTGACGTGGTGGATTCCTTGGATGCGGTCGGTCATGGTGTTAATAACGAAACGATGTGTTTAGTAATTCCTGAGATGGGTCTATTGATCCAGTCTTGTACTCAGTGGTAGATGGTGGATTGCCGTTCTTGACCTAGAAACAGAAATGGCGGCGCCGTTTGAAATTGCCTCTTGATGAATCTCAGTAATGTTCCGAATGAGTTTTGACATTTCTTCGGCTTTGAGTGCATCAATCCTTATCCTAATTACTGATGGCTTGTCCGCGCGGGTATGTGCAAGGATTGCATGAAAATCAGCATCGAGGGTGATTATTATTCTGTCCTTTGATAATGCGTGCAAAAGTATCTCGGAATCTGATTTTGTGGAGTACCCAATTTCTGAAGTATGGACTGCATCAACTCCTGTGCTTTGAAGGAGTTGGCTCGTTGATCGAGGTATTCCTTGGTCAAGCAAAAGTTTCACGAAGCGAACTGGGTTTCGACTGTTTCGTCTGGCAAATAAGATGCAGCGTAAGCAAGGGCTTGCTGGATGTCTTGATCAGTCAGGTCGGGATATTCGGAGAAAAGTTCTCCCCGATCTTCATAGAGTGCGATAATTTTGAGGACTCGCCGAACTGTGAGTCGGGTGCCTTTTATGCATGGTTGCCCGTTCATTATCTCGGGATTCATCGAAATTCGATCAAGTTCCATGGTTCGATAATTATACGCTAAGTCTGATGAGTTTGAGATTTAGGTGAACCTACTTGAGCTATTGGCGGTTAGAATTGAGATTGATTTATGCGCCAGAAGGCATTGCTCGTTTTGAAATATGGAGTTTTAGACAATTTGGAAGTCCACCTTGTTGTTGAACGAGGGGAGGATGAGGGACCTCTACTTGTCATTATTGGCTCTTATGCGGTCGCAAGCCAGAAACGGGATGATACTGATGCCTTGGATTGGGGTCGCACTTTGACGCGGCTTGCAGAGTCAATGCGCCAGATTGCAGGAAAAAGTCAGAATCATCCGCATTCTGATCCACTTTGGGGATTGAAGGCGGGGAATTCAAATTTCGAAGTTTTCATGACTCCAAGTTTCAAAGGTAATCATCTCGTTGAACTATGGGTGCTCGATGAATATTCGGCCATTCATGTGCCATTTACGGGGAGAGTTGATTCAAATGGTTTGTGTGCGTTTGCGAACGATCTTCAATGTTTGTTGGGAAATGATTGGCATGTGGAGAGAGAGTTTGAATAAACCACAGAACCCTGCCTAACCAATGGTGAGGCAGGGGCACTCGATCGCGTTTTGTAATATTAAAATTTTGGACTGTCTCACTTAGGGTTCATGCCTCGTTATTCAACAATGACCCAAGCATCCATATAGAGTTAACTGTCTGGGCCCCCGACTCCTCGAGGGCGACGAACGCAACCCTTTTTAAACGTCGAAGGTGATGCCTTGGGCGAGGGCGGGGCGGTCTTGTCCGAAATAGGTGGTGCTGGTTTGGCGGCGCATATAGGCTTTCCAGGAATCGGAGCCGGATTCGCGGCCGCCGCCAGTTTCTTTTTCGCCACCGAAGGCACCGCCGATTTCGGCGCCGGAGGTGCCGATGTTGACGTTGGCGATGCCGCAGTCAGAGTGTCGTTTGAAGAATTCGGCTTCGCGGACGTCGGTGGTCATGATGGCACTGCTGAGACCTTGGGGCACGGAATTGTGCATGATCATGGCTTCAGATAGGTCATTGTAAGGGATGAGATAGGTGAGGGGGGCGAAGGTTTCGGTGTGGATGACTTCGGGGTGGTCGCTGAGGCGGACGAGACAGGGGTGGGCGTAATAGCCGCCGGTTTCGGCGAGGACGCGATCGCCGCCAACGATTTCCTTGGCATGGGGTTTGATGCGCTCGATTGCGGCTTGCATGGTTTCGAATGAATCTTTATCGATGACAGGGCCGACGAGGGTTGATGCTTCGAGCGGGTTGCCGACTTTGGTGGAGCCAATTTGGAGGTAGGCAGATTTGAGGGTTTCGAAGACTTTATCGATGATGCTGGTGTGGACGAAGACTCGGCGGGTGGTTGTGCAGCGCTGGCCGGCGGTTCCGACGCTTCCGAAGAGGATGCTCGGGATGGCGATGGCGAGATCGGCGGATGGGGTGACGATGATGGCGTTGTTGCCACCGAGTTCGAGGAGTGATCGACCAAATCTTGCGGCGACTTTGGGGCCGATTGCTTGGCCCATTCGGGTTGATCCGGTGGCGGAGATGAGGGGGAGTCGGTGGTCTTCGACCATTTGCGCGCCACCTTTGGCGTCACCGATGAAGATTTGGGAGAGTCCCTCGGGGGCTTCGGGGAAATCTTTGAGGACTTCGTTGAGGAGGTTTTGGACAGCGATGGCGGTGAGCGGGGTTTTCTCGCTGGGTTTCCAGATGGTGCTGTCGCCACAGACGAATGCCAGGGCGGCATTCCATGACCAGACGGCGACGGGGAAATTGAATGCGCTGATGATGCCGACGGGTCCGAGGGGGAGCCAGTTTTCTTGCATTAGGTGGTTTGGTCTTTCGGATTGGATGGTGAGTCCGTAGAGCTGGCGGGAGAGACCGACGGCGAAATCGCAGATGTCGATCATTTCTTGGACTTCGCCCCTGCCTTCTTCGATGATCTTGCCGCATTCGAGGGTGACGAGTTGGCTGAGATCTTCTTTGTGTTCGCGGAGTTTGTTGCCGAGGAGTCTGACGAGTTCGCCTCGCCTTGGGGCGGGGACTTCGCGCCATTTTTCGAATGCCTCGGTGGATTTGGCGATGATGGCGTCGATTTCTTCGGCGGTGTGGAATCGGAGGGTGGCGAGGGTTGAGCCGTCGATGGGGGTGGTGACTGTGAGGTCGTTGCCTTGGTAATCGGCGAGGTTTGGGATTAGTTTGGTGACGACGCTGTCGAATTGGCTCATGTGAGCTAGTTTACGGGTTTAACATGAAGACGCCCAGGCTTTGCGGCCTGGGCGTCCTAGTTTTTTTGATTTTATGTGCTTACTTTTTTCGTCGTTTGAGGGCGGCGAGAGCAGCGGCTCCGGCAAGAATGGTCATCGTTGCGGGTTCGGGGACAGCATTTGTGTTTACTCGGAATGCGGAAAGAGTATCGGTTGAGTAACCTCCATTCGGATTATTGAGGTCAGCAAAGAATGTGTTTCCTTGAATACTTTGGTCGTTCCAATACCATCCGCTCCAGCCAGTGGAATCGGTTGGACGTGCTTCAAGCCAATACTTGTTGCCAGCGGTTAACTGGACGGAAGGAAATGGGTTGAAATATGTTTTGATTCCACTTGATGACAGAGAATCACCCCAGCCAACCATTTGAGTACCAATTGTGCCAGCGTTGTCTTCGTAAAGTAGGATATTGATAGTGCCAGGAGTTATGGACTGCATCGCCAATTCGACAGAATCAAGAACGCCGGTTGTTAAAGATTGAAATTGCATTGCAATGCTTTGTTCTGTACCGGGAAATCCAACAGTCCAGGATGCGCCCGTATTGTAACTGTCTCCGGGCCCGAACGAGGAGTATGCGGTGTCGGCAAAAGCTGAGGTAGCAAGTACGGCAAGAGCCGCGATGATGAAGACTTTTTTCATTTTTTGTCCTTTCCAACGGTGATTTAGTCACCTTGAACAAATAGCGTATCAGGTTTTTGTCGCTTTGTCAAAAATAGCTTGTAAAAACGCCTCCATTGGTAGGTACACGGTTAGATGATTGTATCAACCCCTGTCAAAAACATCAGGTCGCAGGTGAAAATCACCTGCGACCTGAACGAAGACTTCTAACTTTTCAGTTAGTTTTTCTTTCGTCGCTTGAGGGCGGCGAGAGCAGCGGCTCCGGCAAGAATGGTCATCGTTGCGGGTTCGGGGACGGCTTGGGTGACAACGACGTTGTCGATCAGACCGAACTGGAGGGCGTCGCTATTGATGTCGGTTGAAGCACCTGCATTGATGTCGGATTGACCGAAGAAGATGTTGCCATTAGGGGTTGCTGCACTGGTGACGGTTGCAAAAGTGACTCCATCAACAATCCAATTGACGGTGGTTCCTACTTTAACTATGTTCCAGTGTCGCCATCCGAAGCCCATCGCGCCAGCAGATGTTGTTCCGGTTTGACCGGGGAACAATCCTAGTTGAGCAGCGGGGGCAGCGGCTCCAGGATAGATGCCAGTCCAGAACGCATTTGAGCTATTATTTGACCCAGCAGCAATGCCGGAAGCGTAGTAACCAGTCGAGGTCGCGGCAGTTACGCCTGTACCGTTGTATGCCCGGTAGTCGACGGAAGATCCACCGTCGCCGGTAGAGCCGAATGCGGTTCCGAGGATGTTGACGGCAGGAGTTGAGTTTGTTGTGCCGGAAACACCAATACCAGCCAAGGTGACGTGGGTTGAGCCACTCCCACCGGCGCCGAGTGGGCCGTTAAAGTTTTGCCATGCGTCGAATTCTAAGTTGTAATCGCCGGTAACGTTGACACCAAGCGGGGAAACACTCATTCCGTAGAGGGCGCCGTTCGGGTTAGGCGTATTTCGCATGTTGGTTTGCATGCGCAAACCGAGCGTTGTTGAGCCACTACCAGGGGCAGCGGAAATTCCGACAGTTGAATAGTCGAAGAAGAAGTCTGCGGCACTACCGAGATCAGCTTGAGAAGCTGTATCGCCAGTAATATTTGAGAAGAACGACCAGTTTGCGGTTGTATCGACATCAAAGTTGTTGCTATAAACAACTTGGGCCTGTGAAACGGCCGCGAAAGCGACTGCCAGCATGGGGGTGAGCAATTTGATATTCATTTTTTCCGTCTCCGAAAATGAGGTTGACAGCCCACATAGCTGCAGGCGACATCACCCTCTAGTATTGCGGATATTGCTGATGAAATGGGGGGCCCGTAAAAAAACAGGTAATTGTTCTACCGATTTTCAGAACAATTGAGCAGTTAGTTTAGCGTTTTGATTCGCTTAATACAGTTGCGGTGAGCGGATTGACGGTGAGGGTTTTAGAGGTTCGTTGATTGTTAGTTAGGGAGGGGTCGGTGCTTAACAGTGCCTGCCATTGCATCTTTTCGGGAAGGCTCACGGTTTTTGCATTGAGGGAGCCGTTCAAAACGACAAAAAAGTCGTTCCCGGCAGAATTGATCTGGAAAGTAACGACACCTTCTGGCTGTGAATGGAAGGTGATTGCGTTTGGAGTGGAGTGTTGGAGTTCGGGGATTGATTTTCGTAGAGCGATGAATTGCCGAGTGATTTCAGCGGTGTCGTGGAATGTTGAGGCGCGGTGCCAGTCGAATTGGTTGGCTTGATCGCCGGCGTTGTAGGAATTGTGGTTGCCGCCTTTGGTGCGGCCGAGTTCGACACCGCCTTCTAGGAAAGGGATGCCTTGGCTGAGCAGAAGAGTTGCGGTGGCGAGGGTTTGAGCACGTTTTTTAAGTTCCGGACTCAGGTTGAGGAGAGCGATTTTGTCGTTGAGGGTGAGGTTGTCGTGGGCAGAGATGTAGTTGATGGATTCGGATGGCTTTTGAGCGAATGTGTTGACTGATCCGAGGATGCCTTGTTTGACAGCTTCTCCATTGTTGCCGGTGGTAATGAACCCGGGGGCAGGGCCGTCTAGTTCGCCGCGGAGGGCGTTGCGGAAATCGTCGTTGAAGACAGCAACGTTTGTATTTCGTTGGGCTCCTTTCCCGAACCGGGTGGGGCCGCCACCGGTCCATGGTTCGCCATAGATGAGGACATCGGGGCGGATTTGGTGGCATGCAACTGACCAATCTTTGACACTTTCGGGGGTGAACATGCCGATGAGGTCGAATCGGTAGCCGTCAAGTTGATATTCGTAGAGCCAGAAAGTAAGGGAGTCGCGGACGAACTTGCGAACCATTGGGCGTTCATCGGCAAGGGCGTTGCCGACTCCGGATTCGTTGAGGAGTTCTCCAGCATCGTTAGTACGGAAGTAGAAATAGGGGACGGTTTGATCGAATGCTGACCGTTCACCGTTGGTGGGGACGGTGTGGTTGTAGACGACATCTTGAATGACTCGGAGTCCGGCGTTGTGAAGGGCGAGGATCATCGCCTTGGTTTCGCGGATGGTGGTGATGGGGTTGGCGGGGTTGGTGCCGTATTGCTCTTCGGGGACATTGAAGAGGGTGGTTTCGTAACCCCAGTTGTAGTTGGTGCTGTGGTCGGGGTTGAAGTTTTGGAAGGGGAGGATGTGTACGTCGGTGACGCCCAGCCACTTGAGATAGTCGATGCCGGTGGGCTGGTTCTTGTATTTCGTGCCAGTTTGGGTGAATCCGAGGTATTTGCCGCGCCACTCGTGCCTGACGCCGCTGTTGGGGTCGATCGTGAAATCGCGGACGTGGAGTTCGTAGATGATCGACTCGGTGGGTTTGTGGTTGGATTTCGGGAGAGACTTGGGCCAGCCAGGCGGGTTTGTGGAGTTGAGGTCGACGATGACGCTGTGATTTGAATCCTGGGTTGCGGCGGGGGCGTAAATGTCGGCAGCGCGGCGGGTTTTTCCGTATGATTCGAATTCGTATTGGTATTGCCAGCCTACGAGATTAGTAGGCTTTGATCCGTACCAGACTCCGGAAGAGCCTCGAGTGAGAGTTACGACTATGGGGACGTGGTAATCGGGATGGGTGAGGAAGACTCGGGCGGATGTTGAGACAGGAGACCAGACTTTGAATGAGGTGTTGGTCTTGGTAAGGGTGTAGCCGAGGTCGGACTTTTTGTATTGGAAGATTGGGTCGTTGAGGACATCGCGAAGAAAAATTTGTTGATACTCGAAAGAGCCGTTGGAGAGCATCATCGGTTGGAGGAGTTCTTGGTTAGTCAGCGGCCGGGGGAATGTTAACGAGACACTTTTAATTTTTTGCGTTTGGGATGGCAGAGATTGACTGGACGGGGCGAGAATTCTGGGCGGGATAACTTCGTTAGGGTTATTGATTGAGTCCTTGATAGTTTTGTTGGAGAAATTGACTTCGAATCGGACGACGGCACGGGGGTCGGGAACCTTGAGGCTGATGTTCTGGCCGTCTTGTTTGAAATTGGCGCCGTAATTTTCGGCCCAGGTTCCACCGCGGGCGAGTTTGAACTCGTAGGTTCCACCAGGGATGACGAGGTCGAGCGAGTAGATCTCGGGGCTGGTTTGGGTCATTCGGGTTGTGTCGTCGTTGGGATCCCAGGCATTGCCGCCGAGGGCAGGGGCGAATGATCCGGGGAGAGTGACTTTGTCGGGGGAAGGGGGGGTGGTCGGTCGTTTGGCGTATTCGGAAACTTTGAGGTCGCTCGGGGTGAGTTTGTTTTTGCCGATCCAGAGGATGAAATCTTTTACCTCGATTGATTCTCGGGGGGTGGGGAGGGCAACTCGAATTTCGGTGCGGGAATCGAGGAATGCAGGAGTGAGTTGGGCTTGGAGGATTGCGGCTAAGAAAACTAGAAGGGAGAGAATGATTGCGCGCATGGCACAATTGTACAGAATTTGAGTTATGAATACGTAATCTCAGCTACTTAATTTTTATATCCCTTGATTTTTAATGTAGACATAAGTATTCTACTGGTATGCGAGTTCAAGATTTTATTGCAGATGAGACAATGCGGGCAACGGAGGGTTTGATTCATCAAACGACTCGGATGCCGGACGGAAAGTCGGACTGGAAACCTTTGGACGAGGGGCGGACGGCTCTGGATCAGGTTGCGGAGTGCGCTTTGATTTGTGGGGCGATGGTGAAAGTCTTAGAGGAGTTCAGAATGCCGGACTTTACGCCGGAGATGATGGAGGAGTTTGAGCGGAAAAAATCAGCGCTGTCTCTTGAATCGGCGATTGATTTGTTGCGACAGAATTCAGCAGTTTTGGGCGAGGCGATACGCGCGGTGCCAGATGAGAAATTAGCGGAAGAGATGTCGTTTTGGGGACCGGAGAAGTGGACGGTTGCTGCAGTGATGAACTATCACAATTGGAATTTGGTTTATCATACGGGCCAGGTCAGTTACATCCAAACTTTGTACGGCGACAAAGGGATGGGATAAGCTTGGCTTATGAAAGAGATGACGAGGGATGAAGCGGTTCGTCTTGCACGTCATTCGGTTTTAATAGGGGCACTCACCAATGGTTCGTTGGCGGTGGTTAAAGGCGTTGCGGGTGTGCTTGGGAATTCTCAAGCACTTATTGCCGATGCGATTGAATCAATTTCGGATGTTTTAAGTTCACTTGTCGTTCTAGGAGGTCTAAAAGTAGCGGCGGAGGCACCGAGCGAGAAGCATCCTTATGGAAAAGGTCGGGCGGAGCCGATGGCGGCGGCGGTGATTGCCTTTATGCTTTTTGGGGCCGCAGTTTTGGTTGCGATATCAAGTGTGCGGGAAATTATGCATCCGCACCACACTCCAGCGGCTTTCACGCTCATTGTTTTATTAGGCGTCATTTTTGTGAAGGAAGTGCTCTTTCGATTTGTGCGTGACCGAGGTGCGCAGACTCGGAGTATGGCTTTGGAGGCAGATGCTTGGCACCATCGGAGTGATGCAATTACTTCGCTAGCAGCGTTTATTGGGATTACTATTGCGCTCATTGGTGGAAAGGGTTTTGAGGCGGCGGATGATTGGGCGGCTCTGGTTGCGGCGGGAATATTGGCGTTTAATGCTTGGCACTTACTTCGTCCGGCGGTGAACGAATTAACGGATGCTGTGCCAGATGAGAAGATTGTATCGGAGATTCGGGAGATTGCTTATTCGGTGAAAGGGGTTAAAGGGACGCATCGGTGTTGGGTGCGCAAGTTGGGGCTTGACTATTTTGTGGATTTGGACATATTGGTGGATGGTAGTTTAAGTGTGCGCGAGGGGCATGATTTGGCGCATGAAGTTCATGATGCGGTTACGGCGCGGTTGCCGTTTGTGCGAAAAGTGATGGTGCATGTCGAGCCGGAGGATGAATTTGGTCGGTTTAAACTGGGTTGGGAATCGGATCAAAAAAGCGCAGAATTGGAGTAATTGCAACCCGTTTTGGGTAAAAATCAAAGGAAGAGTTGTAAGTGAAGAGGGGATGACAAGGGAAATTTGATCGTTGGAATACTTCGTTTTTGATGTTAATGGTAATCAATACGGGCCGGCTCGGATTGATGAAATCAATGCTTGGGTGAAGGAGGGTCGCATTGATCCCTCGATGCAGGTAATGCAAGTTGGGACGACTTTTCGGTATCCAATTACTCAACTTGCGGGGGTGATTTTTCCTTCGCCGACGATGAATCAGAATCCGCAACCACCTTTGCAGGGAGCTGGGTCGCAGTATTCGTCCGGATTTGGGGGAGGGTATGGAAATCCTCAACCGAGCGCAGGTTATGGAAATTATCCGAGGGCGAGCCATGCGCCGGTTGATAACCACTTGATCAAAGCAATTTTTTGTACTCTGTGTTGTTGTTTGCCGATTGGAGTGGTTTCGATTGTCTATGCAGCGCAGGTGGACGGACATGTTCGGCGAGGGGATTATATGTCGGCGCAGAATGCGGCGGCGACGGCAGACACCTGGGCGAATTGGTCGATTGGTTTAGGGTTGGTCGGGATGTGCTTGAACTTGGCGACGACCCTGCCGGGGATGATGGCGCGATGATTAAGAAGCGGTTGACCGAGCGAGTTGTTTTGGGGGTTGGTCTTGGAGTTTATCTTTTGGTGGTCGCGACAGTGGGGGTGCCTTGTTTATTTCACCAGCTGACCCATTTGCATTGTCCGGGGTGCGGAGCAACTCGGGCGACATGGGCTTTGGTGCGGGGTGATTTTGGGTTGGCGGCGAGGCAGAATGCGTGGTTCGTGTTTTTGATTTTGCCTTGGGTGGCGAGTTTGGGATTGGCTTGGTTGATGCGGACGAGTCGGAGCGGAGAGGCGATCGGGGTTTGGTCCAAACGATTGACTTACGCGACAGCATATGCGGCGATTGGATTTTTTATATTGCGCAACGTGCCGTTGCCGGTTTTCGATTTCTTGCGGCCGATTTAGTGGTTACTCTTTTTCTTTGGGTTCGATGATTCCGGCATGGCGGAACCATGCGACGATTCCAAAACTACTGAGGATCATGATGCCGATTGCTAGGGGATAGCCCAGGGGCCAATCGAGTTCGGGCATATGTTTGAAGTTCATTCCATATATTCCGGCGATGAGGGCGGCGGTCATGAGAACGGTTGTAATGACTGTGAGTGTCCGCATGACTTCGTTCAGTCGGTTGCTGGTGATGCTGAGTTGGATATCGATGAGGCCCGCGAGGAGGTCTCGGCCGAGATCGAGGTTTTCAGCGATGCGGAGGCTGTGGTTATAGAGGTCTTGATATTCGGGGAGTTGTGCGGGTTTGACGATGGGTTGTCCGTGGCGGATGATGGAGTTGATGTTTTCGCGGACGGGACTGACTTGTTTGCGGATTGTGAGGAGTTGGCGCTTGATTTTGAGGGCGTCGGTGGGGGTGGTTCGGGGTTGTTCGAAGATTTGGGCTTCGAGGTCGTCGATTTGGTCGTTGAGGAGATCGATAAGGGGGAAATAGGAATCGAGTGAAATATCTAATAAGGAATAAAGTAGGTGGCCGATATCTTTGCCGACTTCTTGGGGGTTGTGTTGCCATGCTTCGAATTCTTCGGTTAATTCGGGGACGTGTTCTTGGGTGATAGTGAGGAGACAGTGTGTTGTGGCGAAGAATGCGATTGGGCGGTATTTGGGTTGTTCGGCGCAGGTGGGGATGGAGCACAGGAGGGCGAACCCTTCGGCGCGGTATTCGACGCCGAGTCGGAGGTAGTCGTTGAAGAAATCGCTCGCAGTGAGGGGGAACGTTTCGACCATGATGTTGATCGCGGAGTGGACTTCGGGGGCGGAGACTGCTTCGAGGTGGATCCAGGTAAGGCCGGTTTCGGGGATTGGGTCGCTCGGGTTGAACAGGGTTGTGGTTTTGCCGCTTAGGTGGGCGGCGAGGTGATTTGGAGCGTGTTCGTCCATTGATGCATCCGGTGACAGATTAATGGACGTGCTTGGGAGGAGTTTGTTGGCGGGAACGTGTGGGAATCGAACCCACCCAGCGCCCTAAAGCGCCACACACGGTTTTGAAGACCGGGGGCCACACCAGCAACCATCCGCTCCCTCGCAGGGGTTTATTTAACCTGAGTTCGAGGTTCATGGACAGTGCCCTTTGAGTTGATCCAATTCAGATATCGAGACAAAAAGTCTTTCTGGTGGGACTAGGGAATCGTTTAGAGGGTTTTAGTCTTCTTGGAGATTGGAGATTAATTTGAACAATGAGAGTTGAATGGAAAGGCGGGATGGCTTTTGATGGCATTGGGGAGAACGGGATGAGTATTCGCATGGATGCGCACCCGGATCACGGCGGGGCAGACTCGGGGATTTCACCGGTTGAGGCGTTGTTGGCTTCGGCGGCGGCTTGTTCGGCGATGGATGTGATTTCGATCTTGCAGAAGAAGAAACAAGTGGTGTCGAAGTATTGGATGGAAGTTGATGGGGAACGGAACCCGCCGGGTGAATGGCCGAGGCCATTTTTGTCGATTTCGATTAAGCACTTTATTGAGGGCGAGAACTTGGATGAGGTGGCGGTGGCGCGTTCGGTTCAGCTTAGTGATGAGAAATATTGCACGGTGGTTTCGACGTTAAGGTCGGCGCCGGTTGTGACATCAAGTTACGAGATTTTGTAGTTAGATAAAAAAAGAGAGGCGATCCAGTTAGGATCGCCTCTCTTTTTTGAGCGTTAGCTTTTCTTTAGCCGCCGATGCCTCGGAAGGGGTTGATACCGATTCTGTCGAAGATAAAGAAGACGTTGGCGATGGAGTTAATCGTTTCGAAATCAATGTTGCCAGAATCGGGGATGTAGACCAGGTCGCCGGGCTTCATCGTAATGTTTTGGCTGGGGTCTTTTCCGCCTTCGAATTCAATCATGTTAGATTCGATGACGAGGAAGTCGTTTGGCCGACCGGGGAGCGGTCGGAACACTTGGACTTTTGAAAGTTTTGATCTCTTTTCGATTTTTCCTGCAGTGGCGATGACTTCGGAAAGCTTCATTTGTTCGCGATAGGTGATTGGCCCTTCTTGTCGCACGCGTCCGGCAACAACGACACGGCTGTCGGTTTCTTCTGGGACTTGGAGGAGATCGCCATCTTCGATGATGTAGTTTTGGCTGGCATCACCGGCGAGGAGAGCGCGGATATCGATGGGGATACGTTCGCCGCTCGATTTTTTGACTAAATATGCTTTGGAGAGATCGGCTCGGCCATCGGTGCTTGTTCCACCAGCGGCGCTCAGGAGATCGAGGAGTCGGTCGTTGGGGCGGATATCGTAGACGCCCGGACGGCCAACAAATCCGTTGGCGGATGCTCGGAGACGGCGGTAATCGCGAATTGTGACGGACACGATAGGATCCTTTAGTTGGAGCTTATCGACGTAGCCAGCGGTGAGGTCGGCTTCGAGTTCTTTGATTGTTTTGCCAGCCGCTTTCATGGTGCCAAGGAATGGAGCGGAGATATTGCCATCTGGGCCAACGGGAACGACAGCGTTGATTTCGGTGACTCGATAGACTTGAATTGTGATGACATCTTCTGGTTGAAGCCGATAAGTTTCAGTCGTCACTTGACCGAAAGTAACGACGCTCATGAATGTCATGAGGCAGGTCATCAGGGCAAATAGTTGTTGTTTTCTCGTGAAGTTCATCACGGTGTTCTCCTTAGCTCCGGTCATTATAGCTTAATTATTCCAATTCGAGGGGCTTTCTTGACCCCTCTATGACTAAAGTAAATTCACCTTTATGGGGAACTTGCTGTTCAGTTGGAATATCGGGGAAAGTGCCCCGGTAAATTTGTTCGTTCATTTTGGTCAATTCTCGGGCGATTACGAAGCGTCGCGGGCCGAGAACTTCGGCGCAGAGAGCGAGGGTTTTTTGGAATCGGTGGGGGCTTTCGAAGAGGACAAGTGTGAAGGATGACTCTGCGAGTGGTTCGATCACTTTTTTGGCGGGGCCAGGTTTTCGTGGGAGGAATCCGAGGAACGCGTAGCGCTGGGCAAAAAATCCGCTTGCGCTGAGTGCGGTGCTTACGGCACTTGGGCCGGGGATTGGGGTGACGGTGAGGTTTGAGTCGAGGCAGAGGTCGATGAGTTGGGTGCCGGGGTCGCTGATGGTAGGGGTTCCGGCATCGCTGAGGATGGCGATGGTTTTTCCGTCGGCGATTTCGTCGCGGAATTCCTCTATCTTTTTAGCGTTTGTGTAGTCATTAAGGGTGGCTTGGGGAATTTTGATGCCGAGATGGCTAAGGAGTTTGCCAGTAACTCGGGTGTCTTCGGCGAGGACGAGGTCGGTGGTTTCAAGGACATCTCGCATTCTTTGCGAGATGTCCTTGAGGTTGCCGATGGGGCCGGCTACGACGTAGAGCTGACCCGGTGCCATTGGTTTAGTTGCCGGATTTGGGGATGGTCGCGCCGCCGACGGGTGGGGCGGTTCCTGTGGTTCCAGTTGTTGGTTTGTCTTTTCCTTGGGTTGCGAGCTCTTTATCGAGTTCTTCTTGGGCTTTCTTTTGAGCTTCTTCGATTTCTTTTTGCTCGGTAACGTATTTTGCGTATTCGTCTTGCCAGCGATTTTGTTCTTTGTTCATTTCATCGAGGCTTTCTTTGCTCCACGCTTTTTTGGTTTCGGCGGTCGTGATCAGCTCACCTATTTGGGCGTACACGCCTTGTCCCGCTCGCTCGAAGTCGCCGTTATTTTGGGCGGCGGCCAGGGCAAATGTGAGGGCGTCGTCGTTGCGGCCCTTTTCGAGGAGATCCTTCGCGAGGGCGAGGCGGAAACTGTTATCTTCAAAAAAGCTCAGCATGTTGTTTGCTGACTCGATGCGGTCATCGAGCATTTCTTTCTTTTCAGCATCGGTCGCGGATGCGTAGAGATTTTCTTGCAAGAGAAATTGTGCGGCAACGATGATGTTTTGGAATCCGTCGGTGCTGAAATCGTCTTTGCGTAATTCAGAGAGTTTTTCTTTGAAGAACTCTTTTTGTTTTTCGGGGTTGGCTTGATATTCGGGCTTAGATGCGTTTGTGAAAATGTCGTAACAAATGCCGAGTCCCTTGTCTTCAAATTTCGGTGTCAGAGATTCAATTTTCTTTTTGCTATCGGCATCGAAGAGTTGACCTGCCTTACTGGCTTTGCCGTTTTCGAGCAAGGTTGCTTTTGACTTTTCGAAATCTTTTGGCAGATTTTGTTTAACAGCGTTGAGCTTGTAGATGGTGGGGGTTCCGCCAGCTAGGATCATATCGCTGATTTCGCCGGGCTTGAGCTTGGCGATGGGTTTGAGGTCGGGGATTGCGTCGAGCATTCCACCTGAGAGGGTTGACTTTTTATCTTCGGGCTTTGCCTTAGGATTCACTTCGGCTTGGACGGTTGCGAAGTCTTTGCCAGCTTTGATTTTTTCTATTGCATCGATGGCGGCAGATTGTCGATCTTCAAGTGGCTTGGAGAGGTCGTCAAACTTGATGACACTCAAGTCGTAATCGTTGAATGCGGCTTTGAGGTCTTCTTCGGTGAACTGAACTCCCGCTTTGTATGAATCTTGGATTGCGACAGGGAGTAGGGCGTTTATGACATCGGTTTTGGTCGAGGCGTCACCGTATTTTTTGACGATTTCGTCGGTTTGTTCTTTAATGAGATCGCCTGGCTTTTTGCCGCTGCTTAGTTCGGTGATCTTTTTGTCCACTTCGTCACGAGTTGCATTGCTCTTTACGACGCCTTGCTGGATAAGTTGGGCACGATAAGAATCCATGTACTGTGTCGCGACGGATTCGCCGAGTGTCCGGATGTTGGAATCGGTAATAAAAACGCCTTTTTCTTTGGCGAGGCTGGCGATTGCGGCATCGTTCACATAGGACTGGATCGCTTTCATGTGGCTGCTGAATTCAGCGTTTGCTGTGCCGGGAACCATTCCTTGGGTTTGCTGACTTTGGGCTTCTTTTTGAACTCTTTCGTTAAATTGTTTTGCGGTTACTTTTTGTGAACCGACTTCAAACACAACTCGTTCCTCTGGGGTTTGTGGGTGTTGATTCCCGAGTTGACCACCCAAGACCATACCGATGATCATGAGCACGCCCAAAATGACAAGGATGGCCTGGCATCCTTTTTTTTCCATGGTTTTTCGAATTGTGATGATTGACAAAATGAGTTCTCCTACGCCGAAAGGAAACGTTATTATGACGCCCGAAAGTTTCCGAGACCCGGAACTAGACTTGACACGTAGACAAATAATGTGAATAATGGATATGTCTGGCAGACAGAAGACTATGTCTGCGGGTGAGAATTATGGCAAAGGGTTTAACCGCACGTCAAGAAGAGATTTTGCGATTCGTTTCGGATTACCAAGCGGAGAATGGGTATCCCCCTTCGATTCGTGAGATTGGGGCTCGATTTAAGATCGGGTCGCTTAGGGGTGTGACGGTGCATCTTGATGCATTGGAAAAGAAAGGGTTTATTGAGCGAGCGAATACGCCGCGATCAATTAAGATTATTCATCCGGCTTATCAGAACACAATCAATGTTAGCATGTTGCCGCTGTTGGGTTCGATTGCAGCGGGGGCTCCGATTTTGGCAGAGGAATCAGTGGAAGATATGATTCCGGTTCCAAGCGAAATGGTGCGAAACATTGCAAATGCATTTGTTTTGCGTGTTAAGGGTGATTCGATGACGGGCGACGGGATTAATCCTCGCGATTTGGTTGTAATTAAGCCGCAGGAAACGGCTTCACACGGTGAATTGGTTGCGGTTCTGCTTGACAATGAAGCGACGGTTAAGCGGATGCATATGCGAGATGGGGTTGTCAAATTGATGCCAAGCAATCCGGCTTATGAACCGATTGATGTTCGGCCTGAAGACAATGCGCGGGTGATTGGTCGAGTGATTGGGCTGATGCGCGACTATCAGGGTATGGCTTTTTAGGGGCCAGAGACGTATTTGATTTGAGTTGCAAGAGTGTCGTTGATGCGATGCTCTTGCCGGAAGATTCCTTTGCCGGATTGAAACCAGGTGGTGATTTCGTGGCGTTCGTTTTCAATTTGTAGAGTGACTTGGCCGACATAGAGATGTAATTTTTTATTGTCTATATCTTCGTCAACTTGCTTGACCTTGAGTTCGCCTTTTGCTGATTTGGCGGAGCCGGAGGCGCGAATTGTGCCTTTCCAGTTGATGACTTCGCCCTCGTTGATGTTGGCGTAGATCGGGAGTGGCGGGAAGAATTCTGAGTTAGCAAGTCGGCTGGTGATGAGTTGATTATTTTTCCAAGCGAGGGCGGAGTCACCAATATCTGAGGTGAGGGTGAAACCTTCGACTTGTCCAACGGGTGATTTTTTTTCAATTTTGAGTGTGGAAACTCGGTTGCTGAGTCCGGCTTTGACTTGGTAAGTCCATTTGTTGCCGATGGCAAGGGGCATGATGGCTTGGCCCCGATTGCATCCGGCTAATAGAGTCGCAGAAGAGATGAGGATGAGGGTGAAGCGGTTCAGATTGCCTCCAACTTTGCTAGAGATTGAACCATTTTTTTGATGCCGGTTGCGCCGGGGAATGCCACGGTGACTTCGGCGTCGTTCTTGAGCGGGGCGCAGGCGACGACGATACCGACGCCGAATTTGCGGTGGGTGACTTTTTGACCGACGGTAAATGGGGGTGTCCAGCTTGGAGCGGATGCTCGGGGACTTTCTGTGATTGCGTAGCCTCCGGTGCGGAGCGGTTCGAGGCGGGGCGCGTTGCTGACTCGGGTGAACGACGTTTCCATTGTGGTGCCCGGCATTTGGTCAATGATTTCGCGGGGAAGGTCGTCGATGAATCTTGATCGGGGGTTGAAATTTGCTTGTCCATACTGGGATCGACGGCGGGCGTAGGTCATGTAGAGACTCTCGCGGGCGCGGGTCATGCCGACGTAGCAGAGGCGGCGTTCTTCTTCGAGCTCGGTGTCGTTGCCGAGGGCACGGCTGTGGGGAAAGATGCCTTCTTCGAGGCCCATGAGAAAGACTACGGGGAATTCGAGACCTTTGGAGGAGTGGAGGGTCATGAGTTTGACGCCATCGCCGCTGTCTTTCATCGAATCGATGTCGCTAACGAGGGCGACGGTTTCGAGGAATTGACCGAGGTCGTGCTCTTGGGCGGGGTCGGCGTCGAATTGTGCGGTGACGTTGATGAGTTCTTGGAGGTTTTCGAGCCGGGCCTGGGCTTCGTCGGTGCGTTCGGCTCGGAGTTCGTCGAGGTAACCACTTTTTTGCATGAGGAGCTTGAGGATGGGGGTGACGGCTCCGGCGGCGATGAGTTCGCGGGCGTCTTCGATGGCCTTACAATAGGTGCGGATGCTTGTGAGGGGCTTCCTTTGTATTTCCTGTTCGAATTGAGGATCCGAGATGGCTTGGTAGAGCGAGATTCCGCGGGCATCAGCGAACGCGATGGCTTTTTGGATGACCGATGGCCCGATTCCTCGGGTGGGCGTGTTGATGGTGCGGCGGAATGACACTTCGTCGGCGGGATTCCAGGCAACGCGGAGGTAGCCGATCATGTCTTTGATTTCTTTACGGTCGTAGAATCGTTGACCGCCGACTAAAATGTGGGGGATTTGGTGGGTGAGGAAGGCTTCTTCCACGACTCGGGATTGGGCGTTGGTGCGATAGAGGATGGCGAAGTCGCCATATTTTCGGCGTCCGGTACGGATTTCGTGGTTGATGGTGTCGACGGCGAGACGGGCTTCTTCGTGTTCGGTGCCGGATTCGCCAATTTGGATGAGTTCGCCGGAATCATTGGCAGTCCAGAGTTTTTTGTCGTTTCGGGATCGGTTGTGTTTGACGACTTCGTAGGCACCGGCGAGGATATTTTTGGAAGATCTGTAGTTTTGGTCGAGGGTGATGAGGCTGGCGCTGGGGTGGTCGAGGGTGAATCTCATCATGAGGCCGACATCGGCACCGCGCCACGCGTAGATGGATTGGTCGTCGTCGCCGACGACAGTGAGGTTTTTGTTTTTTCCGGCGAGGAGATCGGCGAGCCGATATTGGGTGAAATTGACGTCTTGGTATTCGTCGACGAGTACGTGGAGGAATTTTTCTTGATATTTTTCGCGGACTTCTTGTGATTCTTCGAGGAGCTTTACGGTTTTAAAGAGGAGATCATCGAAGTCGAGTGAGTTTGCGTTTTGGAGTCGTTTTTGATAGTCTTTGTAAATTCCGGCGACGGTGCGCTCGAAGAATGAGCTGGCGCGGTCGGAATATTTTTCAGGGGTGAGCATTTGCTCTTTGGCGCGGCTGATTTCGCTGAGGACACCGCGAGGTTGGATGGCCTTGTCGTCGTAGCCTTTATTTTTGATGAGGTCTTTGATGAGGCTGAGTTGTTCGGAGTCATCGTAGACGACGAAGTTTCGGTCGATACCGATTGCGGTGCCATCCATTCGGAGGATTCGGGCGCAGAGAGCGTGGAAAGTGCCCATCCAGATTTGGGTGGCTTGGGGACCGACGAGATGTTCGATCCGCTCGCGCATTTCTTTGGCGGCTTTGTTAGTAAAAGTGACAGCGAGGATGCGGTAGGGGGGGCATCCTTCTTCCATCAATCGGGCGATGCGGTAGGTGATGACCCGAGTTTTGCCTGATCCGGCTCCGGCAACGATCATGAGAGGTCCGCCGGGGTGCATTACGGCTTCATGTTGTTGAGGGTTTAGGGATTCGAGGTCGAGGGAAATAGTGGACATGGGTCACCTATGATTGTGCTCGATTTTTTGAGTTGGTCCGGGTAGAATTTTCCACGAAGCTTTTTGGAATAAAGCTTTCTGCCTTTGTGTAACGTTGAGCCCTTTTGCGAGCGTCATAAGCGTAGGATAAAACCGTAGTGTGCCTTACCTTGAATGGGCGTGGCACCGGAGATTCTTGATGAAGAGATTACTTACAACAGCTTTAGCGGCACTGATGGTCGCAGGAGCATTTGCCCAGGGGACGTTTACGATTCGTCGTCCGGCGGATGGATCAAAGGTACGTGAGGTGGTGAAAGTCCGCATTCCGAAGAACAGTATTCCGGAAGGTGGCTACATTGGCGTTTTGGTCAATGGCAAATTTTTGGAAGCAGTTATTCCGGATGTTGAAGGCAGCGACTATGTTTACAATTTGGACACGAAGGCTCGAAAGATTGCCGATGGTCCGATGACGATTGAGACTGTCCTTTATTTTTACACGCAAGGTGCTCCGCAGGTTTTGAACCGATCCAGTGTCAATGTGGTTCTTGATAATTCGGCCACGATTATGAAGAATGCTCCGAATGGATTTAACTTGCGCTACAAGTTTTATCCGGGTAAGGAGTACGTTTACAATATGACTGAGCAGTCATCAGTCTCATTTGTGACGCAGGCTCAAGCTCAGCTTGGCTCGAGAGCGGCCGAAATTGTTACAAACACCGAAAGTATTCGCTACTTAATTGCTCACGCGAACAATTACGGAACGAGCGGATTGATTCGTATGCAGGCTCTGCCAACTAAAGGTAAGGATTACGCCTACATTATTACGGCAGGCGAAACGGTGCCTAAGAAGTTTATGGATTATGAAATGCACCCGATCTTTATGAAGATTACTGATCGTGGTCGCGAAATGTTCACATCTTTGCCAATTTACTTCCCATGGGAAGGTGCATCGGTCGATGCGCGAACAGATCTTTTTGCGATGTTCCCGCCGTCGGTGTTGCCAGATCGTCCTAAGTCAGTTGGAGATCGATGGCCAGCAGCAATCCCTCAAGGAAACATTAATCTCGAAAAGAAAGACGAGATTGAGCATATGGTTGAAAATTTGCCAGGAAGTGCAACCTTAGAGTCAGTTGAATGGGAGCAAGGATTCCCATGCGCAAAGATTCGGTCTGAGCTTTCGTTGGGTGCGAACGACTTGAAAAATTTGAAGAGTCTTGAAGGCGTTATTGGTCAAGCACAATCGTTGAAGATTGAATCGATCCAATGGTTTGCGATTGATCGTGGCATCATGATTCGAGAAGAACTGCGGTTTACATCTGAAATTTTGGTAACCGTTGGTGCTTCAGCGGGTGGTGCTGGGGCGGCAGGTGGTGGTCCTAGCGGCGGTCCAACTGGACTCGGTTCAGCTGGTAGTCCTGGCGGCGGTCAGGGTGGCGGTGCGTCTACAGCAGGCGGGAAAATTATTCGTCGAAATGGCGGAGTCAACCCAGGCATCGTCTTAAGTAATAACTTCTTCGATCAGTTTGATCCTGCTACTCTGCTGCAGCAACGTGGAGGACGAGGTAATGGTCCTGGCGGCGACGAAGATGGTCAGGAAGGTGGCCCTCCGGGTCTTGGTGGCGGTGAAGGGTTTGGGGCACCTGGTGGAAGAGGCGGTGCATCTGCTGGGAGTTCTGTTCCCGTTAAGGTAATTCTTCGACAAACATCACGACGATCGACGGTTCTCGAGCAATAAGGTCATACAACGGTTATTGAAAATAGCCGATAATAGGAATCATGGCAAGGCGCCTTGATCAAGAAGATGGAAGCTCATCGGAACAGTCCGATGAGCTTCGTCTTACTTTAGGCGAGCACCTTGAGGAGCTTCGGGTTCGGATTTTCCGAATTGCAGCGGTAATTGCAGTTGGGATGGTCGCTGGTTGGTTTTTGGTGGTTCCGGTTTACGACCATTTTATAAAAATGGTGAAAAGTTCATTGCCGAAGGACTTTGAATTCACCACTGCATGGAGCAGTTTGTCTGAGCCTTTTATGTTCCAGCTTAAATTGGCTCTTGTGCTGGGTTTGGTTGTTACGATTCCGATCACGGTTATGCAGCTTTGGGGGTTTATCAAGCCAGGCTTAAAACCACATGAACGTAAACCTCTTCAAAGGGTGGTTCCGATCTCATTGGTTTTATTTGCGTTTGGATGTTTGTTAGGCTATACGATTCTGCCAGTCACCTATCAATGGTTTGCAGGCATGAGCTCACAATTTAAGGGGTCGATTATTATCCAGAGTCCAAGTGAAATCGTGCTTTTTAGTGCGAAAATGATGTTGGCGTTTGGCATTGGGTTCCAATTGCCGATTATTGTATTTTTCTTGACTAAGCTTGGAATAATTACTCCTGAGGCGATCACCCGCTATTGGCGACAGGCCGCGGTTGGCGTGTTTACAGCGGCGGCAATAATCACGCCTTCTGGTGATCTATTTTCGATGACATTGATGGGTTTGCCGATGGTTATTCTCACTTTTGCAAGCATCGGGGCAGCACGATTGACGATGAAAGATCGCGACGGGTCTGGTGATGTGCTTAACTCATTAGACTGATGCTTGACCCGCGACGTATCGGCGAGATATTGAGTTCGCGGCCGGTTCATGGGGTTGTGTTTCCGGCGCGGGATGCCGAATTTGCGGATATCCCTGATGAGTTCCCGGACATGTTACGGAGCTGGCTGAAGCAGGCGGGGATTCAGAAGCTCTATTCGCATCAGGCGGAGGCAGTTGAAGGGTTTTCGCGGGGGGAAGACTTGATGGTTGTTACGGGCACAGGGAGTGGGAAGTCGCTCTGTTACGTATTGCCGGCATTGAAGGCGTGTTTGGATGAGCCAGCGGCGCGGTGTTTGTTTTTGTTTCCGACAAAGGCTTTGGCGCAGGATCAGTTAGGGAAGTTGGGCGAATTGATTCCGGCGGATGAGGTTTTGTGCGCGACTTATGATGGGGATACGGAGCGATCGGGGCGGTCGGCGATTCGGAGGCAGGCGAATATAGTTTTGACGAACCCGGACATGTTACATATCGGGATGTTGCCAGGGCATGAGAATTGGTTGAGGTTCTTGAAGAATTTGCGGCTGATTGTGATTGATGAGGCGCACGTTTATCGCGGTGCGTTTGGGGGGCATTTTGGGTGGGTGGTTCGACGGTTGCTTCGGCTTTGTGCTTGGCATGGGGCGCGGCCTCAGATTATTGCGTGTTCGGCGACGATCAGTAACGCGGCGCAGCATTTTGAGGACTTGACGGGGCGAACCGCAAGGCTCATCACACAAGATGGGGCGCCGCAGGGGGAGAAGCAGGTGCTGGTCGTGGAGGCGGTTGATGATGAGGCGGGGGAAGCTCGGAGCCCGAATAGTGAAGTTGCGGAAATCTTGGCGGAGGCGGTGACACATGGAGTGAAGACGATGGTGTTTTGTCGAAGCCGGAATGGGGTTGAGCTGGTTTTGCGGGCAGGACGAAATGAACTCAAAAAATTGGGGGGCGATCCTGAATGGATTGATGCTTATCGAGGGGGGTATACGCCGACAGAGAGAAGAGATATTGAGAGTCGGCTCTTTTCGGGTGAATTGAGGGGGATCGCGACGACCAATGCAATGGAATTGGGGGTGGATGTCGGCGGGCTTGATTTGGTGATCCTCAATGGGTACCCGGGGAGTCGGGCGAGTTTTTGGCAGCAGGCTGGTCGCGCAGGCCGAGGTGGTCGCGGAGGCATGGCGATGATGCTGGCTCATGCTGACCCGTTGGAGCAGTTTTTGGCTAGGCGGATTAATTTGTTGGCGGTTGAGCCGGAGCCATCGCTCGCAAGTATTCGCAATCCGTTGATTGCGTCGCGGCAGTTGAAGTGTGCAATTTATGAGCGGCCAATGACTTGGGGGGAGATTGACGTGGTTGGTGCGAGGGCGGTAGCCGAAGATTTGTTGACTGCGGGTGAGATTCATGATTCGGCGGGGATGTTGTTCTTCCCGGCGCATCGTACGCCGGCGGTAGAGGTGAACATTCGCAGTGCGGATAATGAAAGTGTTCAGCTTTTTGTCGGAGGTGTTTCTCTTGGTGATATGGAAAAATGGCGGGCGATGCAGGGCGCGCATGTTGGAGCGGTTCATTTGCACCGGGGAGAGAGTTACATTGTAGAAGCGGTTGACTTTAGTAAAGGTGTGGCGTTTTTGGCGAAGTTTGACGGGGATTACTATACGCAACCAGTTGTTCAGAGTTTGATCGAGTCGCAGGCAGTTTTGGAAGAGGATGATCAAAGGGATCGACGCAGTTCGCTTGAGGCGGTCAGCGTGACGACATTGGTGACGGGATACAGAAAGATGAGTTTGAAAGGGAACGTGGTGCTTTCGGATGAAGAACTTGAACCGATGAGCCGAACGATTGATACGATTGCGTTGCGGTTTGGGATGGCTTATGGGGGTGTGAAAGGATTTGAGTTAGGGGTTGAATCCGCTACTGGCGGCGTTCATGCTTTGGAACATGCGCTTTCGGCGGTGGCACCGCTCGTTGCAGGGTGTGATCGGCGAGATTTGGGATCGAGTTGGTATTTGATGGCTCCGGATCGGATGGAGCCGGCGGTTTATCTCTATGATGTTGCGCCGGGTGGATTGGGATTGGTGGAGCAGTGTTATCGTGAGAGGGCGACGCTGGTTCGGCGGGCTTTAGAATTGGTTGAAGGGTGCAAATGTGCGGATGGCTGCCCGCTTTGCATTCTATCGGCAATGTGTGAGTGCAGGAACGAAAACTTAAACAAAGCGGTTGTGCTGGCATTGTTGCGGGGTTGGTCTTCGAGCCTGGGTCAGCTTGCCTGAATTGGTATATTTGAGCTTGCCATGTTGATTTTGATGAAAGTTGGGGCGAGCGATGCTCAGATAGACCAGGTTTGCGAGATTATCCGAAACCGGGGGATTGAGCCGCTCGTTCTGCCGGGGGAACCCCGCCGAGCGGTAGGTATCCCTTCGAGCCTCAGTCAAGATCAGCGAGTTGACCTTGAGTCGATTCTTGGTCGGTTGGACTTTGTTAGTAAGATTACGCAGACATCGAGTCCGTTCCGGCTTTCAGGGCTGGAATTTCACCCCGAGAAGACAGTTGTTAAGGTTAAGAATGTCGAGTTTGGTGCGGGGAAGTTTGTCGTGATTGGGGGTCCGTGCTCGGTTGAGAGTTACGCTCAGTTTAGAAAAGCGGCGGATGTTGTCAAGGCTTCTGGAGCGACGATGTTGCGCGGGGGTGCGTTTAAGCCGCGGACTTCGCCTTATTCATTCCAAGGTTTGCAAGAAGAAGGGCTAAAAATTATGAAGCAGGTTTCTGAGGAAACTGGCTTGGCGACAATAACGGAAGTGATGTCGGCGGAGAAGGTTGAGCTGGTGGCTGAGCATACTGATATGTTACAGATTGGGGCACGTAGTATGCAAAATTTCCCTCTTTTGATTGAAGCGGGCAAGTCGGGCATGCCTGTATTCTTAAAGCGTGGCCCATCGGCAACGATTGATGAATTTGTGTTGGCGAGTGAATATATTTTGAATGAAGGGAATAACAATGTTGTGCTTTGCGAGCGGGGGATTTTGGCGATGGATAAGACTTATGTTCGTAACACGCTTGATTTGAATGCGGTGCCGGTTTTGAAGAGTTTAACGCACTTGCCGGTGGTCGTTGACCCGAGCCACGGCACGGGGGTGGCTTCGCTCGTTGCGCCTCTGGCTAAGGCGGCGTTGGTTGTTGGTGCGGATGGGGTGATGATTGAAATGCACCCTGATCCGAATGAAGCATTGAGTGATGGGTCACAGGCTTTGGATTCTGATCAGTTTTCGACTTTGGTTGCGGAATTGAAGGGATTGGCCGATTATTGCGGGCTTAGTTTCTAAGTTCCGAAAGAACTTTGGTCTCGGTAACTTTAGGGCGGTCTTTCCAGATGACAGATCCATCCACTCGGACGGTGGCTTGCCCGAAGGGAGTTTGGATCATTCCTAGAACTCGATTTGCAGGGTCATCAATCTCGGTGAGGTTTTCGCCGTTGAGTAAGTAATTGAATCCGTTCGTAAGGCTGTTGTTTCTCAGGTACGGCTGGAGGCTTTGATCCCATCCACTGGACGTTGGGAGCATGTCGTCGTAATCGGACGCATAAATCAGCATGCCAGTGCCGACCTGTTTTGCCCGCATTATGGACTCGTATTTGACGACTTCTTTCACCAATTCGGTGTATTGTTCGAAATTCATGGGCCGGACATCGGCAAGGAAGAGTCCGGAGCGGTCGACGTACCAGGCGAGTTGTCCGTTGAGGGTGGCTCCGCCTTCAGTTCCGTTCATGGTGAGATTAGCGGATTTTTGTCTACTCGGCGGTGTTTTGCTGTAGACGTCCATTGCAGGATCGTAGATTCTGAGGATTGGGCCACCCCGATTGACAGAATAGGGAGGTTCGAGATTGGTGAAATTTGGTTCAATGATTGCGTTTATGGTTCCGGTGTTGAGATCGAATTCGCTATCTGCAACTATTTTTTCGCCTTGTCGATCCCACCCGAGGTTTACAATTCGATTGCCATCACTTACGAAGTCCCAGTATTCGCCCTTTGGGAGGGGAATTGTGCGTCGAGAGTTGTTTGAGAGGTTGATGATTGTTGCTTGACTGACTGGTTGTTTTTCGACAATAGACTGTCTGAAAATCACGATGGAGTTCGATGCCTTCTGGAAGAGAGGTGGGGAATTGAATCCGATTTCGTTTGTGGCGTAGATGGCTTGTTTGGAGCCGTTGATTGGATCGACAAAAAAGAGAGTTGTGGTTTCTTTTTGGTTGATTGAGACGGCAAGGTAGGGGGTGCCATTGACCCAAGCGTAGTAGTTCAGTTCGGTTGTTTTGGTATCGATGGGGTAGGCAAGTTTGGATTGTCCGGAGGCGAGATCAAGGGTGTAGATTCCAGGTTTGGAGTTTTCGGCAGCTTGCAGGTTACGAGAATCGGGGAAATAGGGGATGGCTCGGTTGGCTTGTGGGTCGGCTACAAATGCGACGTAGCGACTATCCATTCGGGCTTGGACACCGGCAACGGCGCCGTAGAAAACTTGGTGGGAAGGGAGAACATAGCGGTATTCGTTGCCGATTTTGAAGACATTTTCGACGGGGACAGAGTCGAGATAGTTCTGGTCGATTTGGGCGAAGGTGGGAGCTGCGAGACAGAGTGTGGCGAGGAATGTGATGAGAGTTTTCATAAGAAATGAAGCCCTTTTGTAGCCGAGCTTGCGAAATGCTCGTCTAACACTGTAATTATGACGGTTTTGAGCTTTGCTTTCTTCGCGAGTTTGGTTGGACACGGTGAATTTTCGGCGGAGAGTTATGCGTTGAGATGGGTGCCGACCCAGGGTGAAACGTTGACCTATACAATGCATGCTTTGAGTCAGGACAAAGAGAATTTGATGGAATTAGAAGCTTCGTTGAAGCAGACAATTACCCTCAAAGATGACCATGGCTACTTGGTGGAAACGCAGAATTTGGGAGCGCTCATGCGAGTTGGGGGCCAGGATATACGTGATAATCGTGGTTCTAAGTCTGAGGTTGTTTTTACGAGTCGGGGAGCGGTTGCAACCGTCAAATTGGGGGAGAACGACGACGAGAAAAATCAGTGGACGTTTGCAGTTTCGCGGGCGTTTGTAGCACCAGAAAAGTCGGTTGCCGTTGGGGATGGTTGGCAATATGAATATAAGTCGAAGGGAGCGTTTGAAGGGGCCAGGATGACGTACAGTTTTGAGTCGCTTAAAGATGGAAAAGCGAAAGTAAGTTTTATCATGGGTGGGCCAGGTCGTGAGCGACCGCAATTGGGAAGCGGTCATTGGATGATTGATGCGAAGTCTGGCTTGTGGGATTCGATGGACGGGGAGTTTATCGACTTGTTCGGCGCGGTTGGGAAAGTAACTCTCAATTTGAAGCGCGATTAGGGTTGCTGGGCGAGGATTTCGAGCATCCAGAGGGCGCAGGCGAGTTTTGATTTGCGGCCCGATTTGTGGGATTCGCCTGAACTCAGAATGAGCGTGAGTTCGTTCTCGTCGCTATGGAACCCAATTTCAGGGTTTGAGACATCGTTAAGGGCGATAGCGAAGACACCTTTTCGTCGCATTTTTTCGGTGGCGTAGGTAGTGTCGTCGCTGGGCTCGGCGGCGAAAGCGATGACGCGTTTGGTGGGGTTTTCTTTGGCGAGGCTGCCGATGATGTCAGGGTTGGGGCTTAGAGTAAGGGTGAGGTCACCGTCATTTCTGCGCAGTTTGGTGTTGCTCGGATTGTTGATTTTGTAGTCGGCTACTGCGGCAAGGCCGATGATCCAGTCTGCTTTTGCTGCGTAGGCTTGGCAGGCGGCAAGCATTTCGTCGGCGGTTTTGACTTTGATGGTGGTGGAATTGGCAGGAGTCGGGAGGCTGGTCGGGCCAGTGATGAAGATGACTTTGGCACCCATAAGTTTGGCGGCGCGAGCCATAGCGTCGCCCATTTTTCCGCTGGATCGGTTGGTGATGTAGCGGACGGAGTCGATGGGTTCTTGAGTGGGGCCGCTCGTGATGAGGATGGTTTTGTCTTTGAGGAGTTCGCGCTTAGCGAGAATGGTTTCGACACATTCGAGGATTTGGGAATTGGGGGCGAGTTTGCCTTGTCCGGTTTCACCGGAGGCGACATCGCCTTCTGTGGGTTCGATGATGAATGCGCCTTGGCTCTGGATTTTGGTTATGCTGGATTGGGTTTCGGGGTTGGTGAACATCGCGGGGTTCATGGCAGGGGCGATGACGAGGGGGACTTGGGCGGCGAGGATGATGGTTGTGAGCATTTCGTCGCCGATGCCGTTGGCGACTTTGTTGAGGGTGTTGGCCGTGGCGGGGGCGATGAGGACGAGGTCGGCTTCCCGGGCCCAATCGATGTGGGCCATGCGTCCGCGGATGGGTTCTTCAAATGTTTCGGTGAGACAGGGGTTGCCGGTAAGGGTTTCGAACAAAACGGGAGTGACAAATTGGGCGGCGGAATCAGTGAGACAGACGCGAACGGTGTGACCGGCTCGCATGAGGTCGCGCGCGAGGTCGCAGGCGCGGTAGGCAGAGATGGAGCCGCATACTCCTAGGACGATGTTTGACATTCTTTCTCCACGATTTCGCTGATGAGTTTGACGCAGTCAGCGACATTTTCGTTGACGACTTGATATTTGTATTTTGGGGCTTGGGCGAGTTCAAATTCGGCGTTTTTGATGCGCTCGGCGAGCTTTTCGGGGTCTTCTGTCCCTCGGCTTTCGAGGCGGTTGATGAGTTCTTCTTGGCTGGGGGGGAGGAGGAAAATGGTGAGGAATTCGGGGTGTTCGGAGATGACTTGGAGTGCGCCTTGGACATCGATTTTGAGGATCGCTTTTTTGCCTTGGCGGATCATTTCTTTGAGGTTTTTGAGAGGGGTAGCGTAGAAGTTGCCGTGGACTTCTTTGTATTCGAGGAAGTGCCCGGCTTCGGCAAGTGATTTGAAGGTGCTGCTGCTGACAAAGAAATAAGATTGACCATCGACTTCGCCGGGTCTAGGCGGGCGAGTGGTAAATGCGACGACTCTTTCGACGTTGGGGTCGATTGTGCGCCAGTGGTCGATGATGGTGTCTTTGCCGACACCGCTCGGGCCGCTGATGATGATGGCGATTCCTGGTTTTCGGCTCATGATTTTTTGAGGAGGTCGATGAGCCGTGCGGCGATGCGCATGGGGTCATGTCTGACGTAATCGGACTCCGACATAAAGTTGCCGGGAACTGGCTTGTACCCCATTTGTTTGATGCGGTCGGTATCGGCAACGACGAGGTCTTGACCTGATTGTTGGTATTTTTTGACGAGATCTTGGTGGGGAGAGGCGGTGTTGACGAGGACGTAATCGAAAACTCGGTTGGGGACGTTGGCTTGGATGGCAACAACGTGTTCGGCGGCGGAAAGGTGGTCGCTTTCGCCGGTTTGGGTCATGACGTTGCAGATATAGACCTTCATGGCGTCGCTTTCGAGGACGGCTTCGGCGATTCCGGGGACGATGAGGTTGGGGACGATGCTTGTGTAAACGCTTCCAGGGCCGATGCAGATGAGATCGGCTTCGTGGATTGCTTCGATCGCGCTAGGGTGGGGTTTTGGGTGGGAGGGGTTGAGATAAATGCGCTGGATTTTGAGGCTGGAATCGACGATGGTGGTTTCGCCGTCGAGCGTGCTTCCATCTTCCATGAGGGCGCGGAGGGTGACTTTGTCGGTGGTTGATGGGATGACTCGGCCCCGGATGGCGAGGACTTCGCTGGCGAGGATAAGGGCTTCGTCGAAATCACCGCCAGCTTGTTCGACAAATCCGGCGAGAAGGAGGTTGCCAATGCTGTGTCCGCTCAGGGCGCCGGTGCCTTCGCTGAAGCGATATTGGAAGAGGTCGGTCATCCGTTTTTCAGCGTCGGCGAGAGCGACGAGGCAGTTGCGCATGTCGCCGGGGGGGATGATGCCCATTTCTTGGGTGAGGCGACCGGAACTACCGCCGTCATCGGTGACGGTGACGATCGCGGTGATATTGGAACTGTATTGTTTAAGGCCGCGAAGAAGGGTGGACATTCCGGTTCCACCGCCGAGAACAACGATGCGGGGGCCACGGGCGAGTTGTTGGCGTTTGATGTACCCGTGGACAAGGGTTTTTTTGCCGGATTGAGTTGTCGATTCTGATCCTAGACGTCGGAAGAATCCGCGAACTCCTCGGAAGATGCTATACCCCCCGATGATCATGAATATGAGGCCAACCAGGTGAGTAAATTGGCGGCTATCGGGATTGTTAGATAGTTGTTGGGCGGCGAGATCCCAAGCTTGACCGACAGGGCCAAAAACGGCCTGCAGGACATATTGGAAGCTCATGTGGATACCGAGGAGCAACGCAACGAATCCACCTCCGGCGAGCAGAACGTATCGGTAAAGCTCGGCGGTCGGCAGGAGCCAGTTTTGAAGGCGTCTAGTCGTTCTCTTTTTTATCATCCGAAACAAACGCCCCGAGCACACCACTCACAGCGGAGACAAGGACGGAGCCGACGAAGGCGGCCAGAAATCCGTTGACGGTGTAACCCATGCCGAGGCTACCGACGGCCCAAAAGAGCGCAGCATTGATGACGAGAGCGAAGAGGCCGAGAGTGAGACAACTGATTGGGAAAGATATGAATTTTATGAAATTACCAAGAGTGGCATTGACGATTGCGAGGAATGCACTGCCGATGAATAGGGTCATGACACCTTGAGGAGTTGGGGAAACAATGATGCCGTCTTTGATGACCAGATTGGTGAGATAACTCGCCGCTATTATTGAAATGACTAGCAAGATCCAGCGAATGAGCAACTTTTTCATAACCGTGTGTAGTTATTTTAGCTGGTTCGAAGGTGGAGTGTATGGTCAATGATTCGGCATACTGAAAAGGTTGAAAGCGCAAACTCCGATGTTGCAGCAGTACTTCCGGGCGAAAGAAGCTCATCCGGGGGTTTTGATGGCTATGCGGGTGGGGGATTTTTATGAATTTTATGGTGAAGATGCAGAAACAGCGGCGCGGACTTTAGAGATTACATTGACGGGTCGCGAGGACGGCAAAAACGGTCGTATTTCGATGGCGGGGGTGCCGTATCATTCGGTGGAGAAGTACTTGGCGGGGTTGGTGCGAGCAGGGCACAAAGTGGCACTGTGCGACCAGGTGGAGGATCCGAAGAAGGCGCAGGGGCTGGTGAAGCGAGAGGTGACCCGTGTTTTGACGGCGGGGACATTGATGGAAGAATCGATGTTGACGCCTGGTAGTAATAACTTCCTAGCGGCGCTTTGCATGGTGAACGGGAAAGCAGGGATAGCGACTCTGGATTCATCAACAGGGGAATTTATGGCGACGGAGATCGAGGGCGATCACGTTGCGGAGCGGATTTTGCAGGAGCTTGCGCGTTTAATGCCGGCGGAACTATTGTTTTCGGAAAAATATGCGAGTGGTGTGGAGGAAACTGCGGCGCAGGGATTGGGGATTATTTCGACTAATTTGGATGGGGTTGATTCACGGAGGGCGGATCGTCTTTTGAAGGATCAGTTTTCTGTGAGTGGGTTGGGGGGATTTGGGCTTGAGGATCGGGTGGGAGCGAGTGTGGCGGCGGGGATGGTTTTGGATTATGCGCGGACAAATGGGATCGGGCTTTCGCACGTTTCGGGGATTTCATATTATTCTACCGATGGGTTTATGCAGCTTGATCCGAGTACTCGGCGAAGTTTGGAACTGACGCAGAACTTGGCAGAAGGGGGGCGGCGGAATACGCTTTTGAGCGTGCTAGATGAAACGGTCACGACAATGGGGGCGCGTCTTTTGCGGCGATGGATTGAGCAGCCTTTGCTTGATGGGGAGTTGATTCGGTCGAGACTGGAGGCGGTGGAACGATTTGGGGGCCATGTTTTGGTGCGGGCGGATTTGCGGTCGGGGTTGAAACGACTGAGTGATATTGAGCGGTCGGTAAGCCGGTGTGCCAGTGGTTTGGCTTCGCCGCGGGATTTGTTGGGGCTAAGAGATTCTTTGGAGGCGCTACCGGCAATAGAGGACGCGGTGCGGAAAGTGGCTTTGGGGCACATTAAGAAACTCAAAGACGACTTTGATCGGCATGAAAATTTGGCAGAGCAGCTGCGACGGGGGGTTGCTGATGCGGCTCCGGTGACAGCTCGAGATGGGGGAGTGATTAAGGCAGGTTTTGACGTTGAGCTTGATGAATTGCGTCGGTTGGCGAAAGATGGCAAAGGTTATATCGCAAGGTTAGAAGCCAAGGAAAGGGAAGCGACAGGGCTCGATAAGCTGAAGGTTGGCTATAACTCCGTGTTTGGATATTATTTAGAAGTTTCTCGAGCTATGGCGGATCGCGTGCCGGATCATTACATTCGCAAGCAGACTTTGGCGAATGCCGAAAGATACATCACGGCTGAATTGAAGGAGCACGAGTCGGCGGTTTTAGGTGCGGAGGAGAAGGCTGATGAATTGGAGTTTGATATTTTCACGCGGCTCCGAGATTTGGTGGCGTCGCATGGGCCAGCATTGCTGAAAACGGCTCGGGTGATTGCAGAGCTTGATGTTTTATGTACTTTTTCGGAAGTTGGGCTTTCGCGAAAGTACGTGAAGCCGGAGATAGTTGAGGACGACGGTTTGGAAGTTGTGGCGGGGCGGCATCCGGTGGTGGATTCGGGGGTAGGAACATATGTGCCGAATGATTTGGATTTAGGGGATGAGACTCGTCTGATTGTTCTAACGGGGCCGAATATGAGCGGGAAGTCGACTTACTTGAGGCAGGCGGCTTTGATCGTGGTGATGGCTCAGATTGGGTGTTTTGTTCCGGCGACGAGTTGCCGGATGGGGCTGTGTGACCGGGTGTTTACGCGGATTGGGGCAAAGGATGAGATTGCGCTTGGGCAGAGCACATTTATGGTTGAGATGGTTGAGAGTGCGAATATTTTGAATAATGCTACGGCGCGGAGTCTGGTGGTTTTGGATGAGGTGGGTCGGGGGACTTCGACGTTTGACGGGCTCGCAATTGCGTGGGCGATGGTTGAGTATTTAGCGAATACGCGGGCGAAGACACTCTTTGCGACGCACTACCACCAGATTAATCAGATTGCGGAGCAGACTCCGGGAGTTGCAAACTATAGGGTGGCGGTTGAAGAACGTGGGGATCAGATTATTTGGGCACATAAGGTTTTGCCGGGTGGGACGGACCGTAGCTATGGTTTACATGTTGCAAAAATGGCGGGGGTGCCGCCTTCTGTGGTGCGCCGAGCAGAAGAAGTGTTGAATTCTTTGGAGGGCCGAGAGGATACGGTGACGGTTCCGGTGAGTTTGCAGCGGATGCAGATGTCGCTTTTTGAGGTTGAGCCTCATGCCGTGGTGGAGGCATTGAAGGGTCTGGACGTGAATCAGCTTTCGCCACTTGAGGCATTGATGAAGCTAGATGAGTGGAAAAAATCGCTTGGTTAGGAGTTTTCGAAATAGAGATGAGTGTGGTTGCGACAGCCGGGGTTGAATTGAGCAGCACAGTTTGGACATGCGTCGCCGGGAAGTTGATATTCGACAATTGTTAATTGGTGACCACAGTTTCCGCAGAGAATGGCAAGTCGATCACGGTCGGTGGTCGGCCACGTTTTTGCAGGGTGATCAGCGAGAGATTTGTGGCAGTCGAAACAGCAATAGAACTCTTGACAACAAGGGAATTTGATTGCGATAACATCGAGATTCGAGTGCCAGTGCTCGCATTCTGTCTTTGCTCCGATTTGGAGACCGTGAACATGTACGCCGTGGATCAGCCTCATCATTTCAACAGAGCTTACTGGACTACAGGAATTTATTGAGTGGGCCGTTTGAGCGGGCGGTACCGGTCATTGTGGCTTGCTGGGCGAGCTTGACTTGGGTGTCTGAGATGACGTTTTGGAGGCTGAGGAGGGTGGTTCGTGCTTCGTTGAGAGATCGTTTAGCACGTTCGGTTGTATGCGGTCCGTTGTCGGAGATGTTTTGAAGATCGGCGAGGATTCCGTTTGGTCCAGTGATGTGGAGGGTGACGACATTCATTGATTGCCGGATAAGGGATGGATCGCGATTGGTTGGGCTTGAATATTCGGCAGACTTGCCATAGGCAGCGACGGCCCGTTGACTATGGGTGGGGAGGGTTTTACTGTAAAGATTGGCGTATTGGATACGAAATAGTTTCTCGCCGTCGGCTTGAGAGTGCGAGACGATTTCAGTGGCGGCGCTAACGGCGCTTTTGATGAGGCGCTGGTTATTTTTTGCACTGGCAGGGCCGTAACCAGACGTTGAAACGCCTTGATAAACGCCATCGATGAGGTCGCTCAATTGATGGAGGGTTGATTGAGCGGCCTCGAGACGATTTTTAGCCCGAATGTAATCAGGGTGGAGTTCATCGATTGGGCCGGGACCGCCGCCGCCGGATGAAACTCCGTTTTGTTTTTGAGAGTTTGAATTGCTTTGTTGGTTTGCGGCCCCGCTAGCAGGAGATTTGTTAACAGAATTTGCGCGAGCAGCGACGTGCTGCTGAAAAATGGGGTGCTGTATGGCAACTGGGACGATAGGTTCCTGGCTGACTGGGCGATCGAGGGAATGCAAAGCAATTTGAGGCGCACCTATGGTGTCTCAAATGATTTGTTCCTTGAGCCTGATTTTAGGTTAACGGTAGGGTTGCCGGGTTAACCTATTGGATATGCCTGATTTCTTGCCAGAATTCGGGCACGGTTTTTTTGAGTCCGCGCAGGATTGTGATTGGGGCGTGGGATTCTTCAGGGACGGCCCATGGTTCGTTGAGCTGGGCAACTTGGAGGCATGATTCGAAGCTGTTTTCGATTTGGGGGGTGAGCGTTCCGACGACAATGAGGGATTGACCGTCCCAGTCGCCGGGCCCCCAGAGCCAGTATTCGTTGTGCCGACCGATTACTTTGAAATTGGGTTTGTCGCGATTGTTGAACCAGATGGCAGCGCTTTCACCATAATTCATGCCGAAGACGGGGGTGCGATTTCGCTCTTCTTCGGGAAGGGATTCCCAGATTTTGTAGGTGACGCGGGCCATTTTTGGCCAGCCAAACATATCGGCGTGGCCCTGGAGGGGTGATTTTTTGCCGACTTCGGATGCGGGGACATCGACTTGGGCTCCGGAGACGATGCGGTTTACGACTTTTTCGAAGATTGTTGGAGGGAGAAGGGGGAGGGCGAGGGCAAGGCAGAAGATTGAGGAAAGGACAAAGGCAGCGGCGTAGGTGTTGAGGCGAGCTTTTGACTTTGCGAGCCATTCGCTGAGGACGATTGCGCCGAATGGGACGACGAAGATGTAGGCGGGAGCGGGGTAGTTTTCGCGGCTCCGCATGGAGATGAGTAGGATCGTGATAACAAGAAAATACGTAACGGCGAAGGGTCGCCATTTGGGGTTTTTGATTGCGGCATAGATACCGAGTATCCAGAGGGTGGCGAGGACGGGATTGGTGACAACGACCTGCACGCCGAGGATGATCCAGGGAGGTTGGGCGACCATTTTGAATTCGGCGGCGTTGCGGACAAATTCTTGGGTGATCCATCCGTGTTCTTGTTGCCAGATGAAGTGGGGGAAGAAGATGATGAAGGCGATGACAATTGCGAGCCAGGGGTAGATGGATTTGAGCTCGATGCGGCGGTAACTGAAGAGGGTGCTTAGTCCGACTCCTGCGACAAGCCACGCTCCACTGAGCTTGTTGAGCATGGCAATTCCGCAGATGAGTCCGACGTAGAGCCAGAGTTTTGGGTTTTTGTCTTGATCGGCTTTGAGCCAGAGGAGAGCGGCGGCGGCCCAGATAGTGATATCGATGCCGTTCATCGAATAAAGGTGGGTGACAACGGCACAGACGGGTGCGAGGCCAGCAAAGAGGCATGCGAGGGTTTGTCCGAGACGGTCTGCTCCTAATCTAGCGGCGATGAGACCGTAAAGGATGACCGTGCCGATGCTGGCGAGGATTCCGGGGACTCGGACGGCCCAGAGTTCGGGGCCAAGGATTGAGGTGAATAATTTGAGGATTGCAACAGATAGGGGCGGGTGATCGACATAGCCCCAGTCGAGGCGGTTGGCGCAGGCGAGGTAGTAGAGTTCGTCGCGGAAGTAGCCGTAGCCGTTTATGCAGAGTAAGTGGATTATGAGAGTGAGAGCGGCGACGCCAAAAATCGCGGGCCACACGGGTGCGGTAGGTATGAGTTCTCGTTGTGGCTTGGTTGCCGGTGCATCGTTTGGCATCGCAGTCGGTGGTTCCTTGATGTTACTTGAGTCAACGGAAATTGACCGGACTTGGTTTTGGGGGTCTTAGTTGAATCGCGTACAATAGGGAAAGCGGTGACGCTTTTTGGGGATGCAAGAACGTAAAAGATACCGATCGGTGTTCGTCTCGGACATTCATATAGGCGCGGTGGGTTCTCAGACGGAAAAGTCGTTGCGATTTTTGGAATCGGTTGAGTGTGAGTATTTGTATCTGGTGGGAGACCTCATTGACGGTTGGGTTGGACGTAAAGACCGGAAGTGGGGGCCGATGGCGACGGGGGTTTTGCGGGAGATTTTGGAGCAGGGGAACCGGGGCACGATTGTTCGTTATACGCCGGGGAATCATGATGCCTTTATGCGGCGGGTGCATGGGGTTCAACTTGGTAATATTTATATTGAACCGAGTTTTTTGCATGAAACGGTGGATGGTAAGGACTTACTGGTTGTGCACGGAGATATTTTTGACAGGAGTTGCACGAAGTATCAACCGATTGCGTTCGTTGGTGCTTGGGCTTATGAGGTTTTGGGGATGGCGAATGCGAGCCTGAATAAGAAACGCGGGGAGGATGGGAAGCGCCCGATTGATTTTACGACGGTGACAAAGCGGAAGATCAAAAAATTCATTGGTAAGGCAACGCATTATGAAGACCTGGTCATGAATTATGCTCGGGAGGCGGGTTTTGATGGCGTTGTTTGCGGTCACGTACATCGTCCACAGATTGCGGTTCAGAATGACGAGTTTTTGTATGTGAATACGGGTGATTGGGTTGAGCATCAGACGGCGGTTGTTGAGCACTTTGATGGTCGTCTTGAGCTATTGAATCTTGCAGAAGAGATTGAGGTGAGCGGGAGAAAACGGTTGGTGAAATTATCAACCAAATAGTTGATTAGTTATGTTGATGCGGTTTTTGGAGTTCGTTGGGGTCAGGCAGCTCCACTTGTTTACTTGCCGATGTACGGGAGAAAACCCATTGCCGAGTTTGAGTACGGCTTCGGCTTGCCATGAGTTTTCTGGTGAGCAACTTTGGGAAATGCAGTCGGGGGCTCGCTATTTTGGTCTGGCTAACTTTTGGAGGATGATCTTTCATATACCTGTTCTCTTGTTATTGATTAAGTTTGAGTCGGGTTGGATTATGTGGCTTTATGTTGTGCTTGTGGTATTTCATGCCTCGCTTTTGGTCATGGAGAGTTACAAGTCGGCGGTGATGGCAAAGATATCGCCAAGTTTTACGGTAGAAAGTGCAAAAGAAGAACCTCAAATTAGTGAGACATGGGGGGATTGGCTTTTTGCGCCAAAGAAGTGGGAGACAGATGGGCTTTATCGGGCGGCGGGCTTATTCATGTTCCAGCATTTGGTTGAATATGTGATTGATCATTTACGATTGACAAAGCGGGAGCGGATCGAAGGCAAGACGGTTGAGTATGTTGGGCGGAGCACTAACGATTTAATTAGGTTTGAAAATGGGTCACGGGTGAGTGAGTTGGTTCACTTGACAATGGCAGTTCTTGATATTTTGCCTCTAGCCTTTGTGATTTGGAAAGGGTTGTGGTTGGCGGTTCCCTATACGTTTTATGTGATTTGGAGCGACTTTTATTGTGCGTTATTGCAGCGATTGCATCGGCGTCGCGTTTGGCCGATCATTATGCGTGCCAGGAAACAGGCAGAGCGTCGGGCGGCGAAAGCGAATGAGTAAACCACGGCTCTTAATCCTTTCGGCGTCGACAGGCAATGGTCATATGTCGGCGGCTTATGCGGTGGCGGCAGAGGCCGAAATTGCAGGGATGGCGGCGGAAGTGATTGATGTTTTGGACTTCACTTCGGCGGGATTTACAAGTTGGTACCGAGGTGGATATGAGAAACTTGTTAAAGATAAACCTGCTGTTTGGGGACATTTATACAAGAGCTCTGATCGACCACTTTTTAACTATACATTTCAAACGGGGCTTGACTACGTTTTTACGAAGCGGGTGAGGAAGGCGATTCAGGAATTTAAGCCAGATTGGGTGATTTGTACGCATAGTTTGCCTCAACCGAGGCTAGTGCCGTTGCGGCGGGAATTTGGGTTTCGTATTGGGATAGTGGTGACAGATTTGTATGTTCATCGGATGTGGTTACGGGGTCGTCCGGATTATTTTTTTGTTCCTCAGCAGTGGTCAAGGGAGGTTTTGATGCGTCGGCGCCCGTCGCTTGGAAAACACTCGTTGGTGACAGGGATTCCCATTCATCCGGTGTTTGGTGAAATCAAATTTGAACGCGAGTGGGGCGGAGAGAAAGTGGCATTGGTTTCTTCGGGAGGGATCGGTGGGGGGCCGTTGGTGGGGGCGGTTCAGCAGGTTTTGGATGCTGGATGGCGGGTAAAGGTCATAGCGGGGCGGAATGAAGCGGTTAAAGAAGACTTAACGATGGCATTTGGAGATAACCAAATGGTGGAAATATTTGGGCATATTGATCAGAATAAGATGGCCGAACTGATGCAGACTTGCCATTTGCTAGTTAGCAAACCGGGAGGATTGACGACGTTTGAGAGTTTGGCGAGCGGCATCCCATTTATGGTTTATTGGCCGTTTTTGATTCCGGGGCAGGAGGAGGGAAATGCGTTGTTTTTGAAGGACTGTGGGGCAGGAGTCATTGTCACAGAAGTTCAGCAGATTGAATCTGAACTTGAGTATTTAGATGTTGAAAAGTTAAAGAAGATGTCCGAGAGTGGGTTGGCTCAGGCATTGCCCCATGCCGCACGGGACATTGTTGAAGCTCTTCAACGACTTTGATTTTTTGGGATGCAGATATCGCGGTATTTTGCGGCTAAGGTAAAGCCGTGACGATCGAAAAAGTCGCCCATGAGTCGGACAAATGTGCCGCCGATGAAGAGGAATTCGATGATCACGATGAGTGCTCCGGCGGGGGTGTGCTTTGCAAGATTGGGAGCAAATGTTGTTAATAGCAGATAAAAGGGGGTGAGGAGGATGTAGTTTATGAGCGAAAAACCGATAGCGATTGGGAGCGCGGCTTTGTGGACAGGCCACAAATCGCGTTGGAGGGCGAGGAACTGTCCGCCGGGAGTGGGGCTGACTGATTGATAGATTTTTTTGTTATCAAGCCACCATCCGATTTGGAATGCGATTGCGGTGACGGTGAAACAGAGTGGCGGGGTGGCATAGAGGCCGAGGATTGGGTTTTCGAATCGGAATTGGAGTAGACCGCCAATGAAGATGCCGATGAGATTTGTCCATCCGGTGGCGAAGAAAACACCCATAAGTTTTCCTCGAAAGATGTCGGGGAGTTCGGCTTCGGTTGCCGTGCCAGCGAGGAGAGCTTTTCGACGTTCAAGTGCGGCCTTGGTGACGGCGAGGTCTTCTTTGAGGCGGCGAGCATGGTAGCGAATGCTCAGCATATCGGAGAGGGCATGCAGAATGGGGCGCTTTTTGGGTGAGTTTTCGAGATTGTCGTTTGGCGCCGATTGCATGGTGATTAGGGAGTGGACTTCGAGTTTGAGGATACCTGGCTCTCTTTTTACGAGGTTGGCGAGCTAAACGTGTCGGAAATAGGGACTAAATGTGTTATGATTTTTTTTAGAACAGTTTTGGGATTTGCGGTTCTATGGCAATGGGCATGATTGGAGACGGCGGCGTTAGGCAAGGCAAACAGACAAAATCTGAACGGGTGGCGCGTGATTTGGAAGTTATGGCGAGGCAATTAGGGGCCGGTGAGCGATTGCCTTCGGTTCGCTCACTTTGCACGTCGCTTTGCATATCGTTGGCTACATTGAATGCGGCCATGCGAAGTTTGGAAGCTCGTGGGGTAATCGAGCGGAGGCATGGGAGTGGGGTTTATGTTGCGGAAAGCATTGCGATTAAGCGGATTGCGGTCGTCGTGAACAGTGGGTTTTTACTTGCGGGTGGCTCGCCAGTTTGGGGGATGTTGTTTGGCGAAATAATGACGCGGATGCCAGCAGGAGAGGCAGAGGCGGCAATTTTTATGGCGACTCCACCAAAAGAAGGGGGGTTACCGCAAACTTTGCCCGCTGATTTGGTTTATGCGATTGAGCAGGGTCGAGTTGATGGGGTTATTGGGATTGGGCTCCACGTGAATGCAGTGAACGCATTAGAGTTGGCGGGGCTCCAGGTTGTTTCGTTTTCGGGTTCGGGAGATTGGGTTTTTCGGGTCAATGTTGTGGATATGGCTCAAGAACTTGCGCGAGGATTTTTAAAAGCAGGATTAAAAACGGCAGTCATTGCCGGGTGCTCAAATGCCGCTCAGTGGGAAGAAAATAGGGTTGCCTTGGAGGAGGCAGGTCTGCGAGTGCTTGGTGAAAGTGATGAACAGTGGAGCGAAGGGGGTCTAGTTGAGAGGATGTCGCATCCGTTTTTGCATCTTGGTCAGGATTTCGCGACGAATTTTGAATCGGTCGTGCAGGGCCCAGAAAGGCCGGATGTTTTGTTCTTGATGGACGATATTTTTGCGCAGGGCTTTTTAATGATTTGGCGGAATTCGAAGTATCGAGATTCCGTTCAGTTGGCGTGCCATTCGAATCGTGAATTGAGGATGTACATGGGCTGGGAGGGGCAGCTAGGTTTGATGGAAATTGAGATTTTGCCGCTTGCTCAGGTGCTGGTTGATGCGGCGTTGCTTTCGCTCAAAGGGAAGAAACTGAATTCGTTGGGGTGTGCACAACAACTTAAATTGAATGATGAGAGTTTAGCAATGGAAACCAAAACCGAAAATGGTCGGCTGATTACAACGTTAAAATGGAAAGCTCAGTTATTGACATGAGACGAGGATTTTGAATCATTTGTGTTGCTGAGGGAGTAGAGTCAGATAATGATGCGCAATCGACGGATTATTGGTTTGATGACAATCGCTTTTTTTGCCGCGCTGGCGACGGTTGCTTGCGTTCGGGCGACGGGGGATGTGAAGGCTGAACCCACACCACATGGGGAAAACACTGTGGTTCAGGATAAGAAAGTTGAAGCGACTGGAGTACCGGTTGACGAGAAAGGCTGGAAAGAAGAACCAGTCATTAAGGGGCTAACTAATCCTTGGGGAATGCAATGGTTGCCAGATGGAAAGATGCTCGTTACGATGCTTTCGGGCACGCTCCTGATGATTGACCCAAAGACGGGTGAGAAGACTGAGATTACCGGGTTGCCAACCGTGGCAGCAATTGGACAAGGTGGGCTTATGGATGTGTCGTTGCATCCGAAGTTTAAGGAGAACGGCTGGGTTTACCTGACGGTTGCTCAGGGTAACGGTCGGGGGAATCACTCGGTTTTGGCCCGGGGCAAATTAGTTGGGAACAAGCTTGAAGGCACTCAGGTTTTGTTCACGCCGAATTTTGATAAACCGGGTGGGCAGCATTTTGGGTCGCGAATATTGTGGTTGCCCGATGGAACTTTGTTGATGAGTTTGGGGGATGGTGGGAACCCTCCGAATGCGATGAACGGAAAATTCACTCGATTTTATGTCCAGGATATGGATAGTGATCTTGGAAAATTATTGAGACTTGATGAAAATGGGAAGCCGCCAAAGGACAATCCATTTGTTAGCCTCAATGGGGCACAACCTGAAATTTACACTTTGGGTCATAGAAACATTCAAGGATTGGCACGTGATCCGATGTCGGGTCGTATTTATGCGAATGAGCATGGAGCGCGCGGCGGTGACGAGGTGAACCACATCCAAAAAGGTAAGAATTACGGGTGGCCGAAAGCGACATTTAGCATGGAATATTCTGGGCCAAAGATTTCTGACTATTCTTCGCTTCCAGGCATGGAGGATCCGTTGGTGGCGTGGACGCCTTGCCCAGCACCGAGTGGTTTAGCGATTTATTCGGGCGATAAGATGCCAGCTTGGAAAGGCGATTTGTTCAGTGGTGGTTTGGCGGGCAAAGATGTTCGACGCATCGACCTTGACAAAGACGGGAAAGTGCTCGGAATTACTCACATGGATATGGGTGAACGGGTTCGAGATGTGCGGATGGGGCCAGATGGATACCTTTGGGTGATGCTTGAGGGTCCGAATGGTCGGATTTCCCGGATCGTTCCGGAGTGATGTTGATCTGGGGGGATTCACTTGGAATTCCCCCAATGAACAATGGGTTTGACTTTGTTAGAAAACGGTAATTTTGCGAAGGTTCATTAAAAAGTAACCTGTGAGCGCAATATTTAGATAAACTTAAGTTTGATTCAGTTTGAATTGCGTTGGTAAAAAAATGAAGCTTGCCTTGAGTTTGAATAGGGCCGGTCTGATCGCATTGGCGATTCTGTCGGTCAGTGTTGCGGTGGCACAAGTTAGCCAGGGAGTGACCTTAAAAAGTCACATTGGATTGGCGACTTTTGGTGCGAGTTCTGGCAATGACTGTTGGGGGTATGTCAGCCCATCGGGTCGCGAGTACGCGATTATGGGGCTCAATAACATGGTTGCCTATATTGAAGTGACCGATCCTTCAAACCCAGTCATATTGAAGACGATTCCTCATAGCAGTAGCACTTGGGGCGATATCAAGGTTTATAATGGCTTTGCTTATTCTGTGACAGAGACGGCGGGAACAGGGATTCAGGTTGTCGATATGACGGATATTGATAATGGGATTGTGACTCTGGTTAAGACGTTAACATTTCCGAGTCGCGCGCACAATGTTGCGTTGGATACTCAGAATGGGTTTTTGTACACATGCGGCACTCGAGGTGGTTCAGGCACGACGATGTGCTTTAGTTTGGCAAATCCTGCGAATCCGGTTCAAGTTGGCCCGGCTTCGATGACAACTGACTATCATCATGACGGTCAATTGGTTAATTACACAAGCGGGCCGATGGCGGGAAAGCAGATTTGGTATGGTTTTAGCGAAGGGCGGGGTGTGGATGTCTATGATTTCACAAACAAGAATGCTCCAATAATGATCAAGCGGATCATATATCCGAATATGAATTATTGCCATCAGGGATGGATTAGTGAGGACGGTCAATACCTTTACGTAGATGATGAGTTGGATGAGGGTGGCTTGAACGTGAATACTCGTTCGCTGATTTTCAATGTCTCTGATCCAATCAATGCATTTTTTGTTGGAACTTTTTCAACGAATTTGCCAGCGATTGACCACAACCAATACATTGACGATGGGTTCAGCTTCCAATCAAACTATCGTAGTGGATTGCGGATTTTTGACACTGCTTCAACACCGGAAGCCCCGCTTGAAGTCGGGTTTTACGACACTTACCCTGCGGATGATGCTCGGGCATTTGATGGTTCTTGGAGCAACTATGCTTTTTTCCCAAGTGGGAATGTGATTATCAGCGATATTAACTCAGGCTTCTATGTTGTTGATCCTTCTGCGGCAGTCACGAGGAAAAAGGCACCAATTGGTTTTACGACAACTTTTGGTTCGTTGATGAATGGTAATTTGGCAGGGTTATCAGCGGTAGACGGTAACTTTGTTCAGTTCGGACCAGGCACTGTGCCACCGACTGATGGTTACTCTTCGGCGATGGAATCTTGGGTGACTTCTTTTGATTCTCATCCGGATACGATCAAGGTGACAGTTGTTTCGCGAGCCGTGAATGCAGGATGCCAACAAAGCTTAGAAATATATGATTGGGCGCATTCTAGCTGGGTTCAGTTAAACTTTTCGAGCACTACGACAAGTTTTGGCAGCATTTCAGGCTTGATCACGACGAATACCTCGGACTTTGTTCAGCCGCTTACGAATGTAGTGAAAGCTCGAGTTCGATGGCAGCCATTTAGTCGGACGGGTGCTCGGTTAGTTGCTCAAATTGACCAGATCAAGTTCGAACTAAAACGTTAGTCACGAGGTCTCGAGATGAGAATGTGCATGCGGCACACTTCATCTTTGAGTCTGGGCCCGGAAGAGACATCTTCCGGGCTTTTGTTTTCGTTTATTTCGCACTTATCGTCGTTGAAAAAAGCAAACTTGAAAATGAGGTCTGCACCAGAGGGTAGGTGAACTGGCGTTGGGTAGAGATAACTTCCGATCCAATAGGGATCCCATTTGGGGACTTTGAGAAGGTTTTGGATGTTAGATTTATCGATTTGCAATTCAGACTCGATTTGTCCGCAATAGAATCTTGCTTGAGGAATGAGGCCGATGAGCTCAGCCGATTGGGTGAGTTTTTTGCCGATTGTGAAAGTTGGGGACTCGTTCGCTTTGATTGTGAAATCGGTTTTGGTGAAAGTAACAATCTCGAGTTCGTTGGGAGCAGGCGCATTTTTGGTGAGGAGTCCAAGTTTGAAATCGCCATCTTCGGGCCGTCCCGCTGGTTGCACTTTGGTTACAACGATGAGATGGGAGCCTTTTGGGATTGTTTTTGTGGTGTTGGATGGGAGCTGCCAGTCTGGGAATCCGGGAGCCCAAGTCCCTAGGTTTATGAGTCCGGGGAGTTCAAGAAAAACGCTGGGTTCGGTATTTTGGGCTGGAGGCTTGAATCCGGGAGGAAGTACGGCGAACTGGGCGGAGCGAAGGATTCCGGGTCGAATTGGGATGATGGTGAGGCCGGAAAGATTGATTGACTCGGAAATCGGGAAAGAGTGGGCTCGCCAGTAAGCTGTGCCTTCGGCTCGGACGGGCTCACTTTTAGGTGATTTTAGAACAAGCGTAGGTTTGAACTGAGCGGGTCCGAGATCGCGACTAATGGGTGTTATGAGGGGCTGGCCTTCGGGGAGTTTTGCGTTCTCGTATTTTTGAAAGATGACAATTTCTTCATCGGTGAGTGGAGGGGTTGTTGCAAGTGGTCCAAAGTCGGATGTAGCGCGAGTTGGCGGCATGCTTCGGCTGAGAACTTGGATGCGGATGAGATCCATGTGACGATTAAAATTGCGGTACGTCGTGAAATCGAACGGCCCAATGCCACCTGCCTGATGGCAGGGCAGGCACTTCTTTTTGATGATTGGAGCGATGTCTTCGGCGAAGTTTGGCTGTGGTTCCCCCTTGGACGGGGTCAGGGCCGAAAAAGCAAAGAATAAGATCGAAGAAATACCAGCAATGAGAGTCTTCGAGGCCATGAAATTCATTGTACAACAGATTTTTTTAGTACACTTGAGTTATGTTGAGTTCGATTTTGGCATGTGTTGTTTTGTCAAGTGCGGTTGATGGGTTGCCGGTTGAGCCGATAGTTTTGGCGGGAGCGACTGATTTGAGTGGGAAACCGATGACGGTAGAGACATCGGGATCGAAGGCTACGGTGCTTCTTTTTATTAGTTACGAGTGTCCGATTGCGAACCGTTATGTGCCGGAAATTGGGCGAATTTACGCAGACTATAAAGAGAAGGGAGTTCAGTTTTATCGAGTTTATGTGAATGATCAAGATTTAGCGCCGGAATGCGTTCAGCACGGGAAGGATTTTGGAATAAAGATGCCGGGGTTGATTGATTATCAGAGATCGCTTGCGAAGATGGTCGGGGCAACGGTGACTCCGGAAGCGGCAGTACTTGACACAGATGGTCGGCTTCAATATCGAGGCAGGATTGACAATCAAAATGTCGAGCATGGGAAGATTCGTGAGGGGTATCGACGGGATTTGCGAGTTGCGCTTGATGAAATGCTCGCGGGAAAACCGGTGAGTATGCCGACTTCGGCGGCGATTGGTTGTTTTATCAATTACGGGCAGTGAGCGCAGTTTTGTTCGCGCGGTCGCTCGTAGTGGCTGAGACGGGGAGGTTCGGGGTTGGGATTTGCGGTGCAGCCCTCGCTGTCAAAAGGGTCGTCCTTAGCTGCAAAGAGCCAATATTCAGGCATGATTTCGAAAGCTGCGAAGAACAGTGTGCGGCCCCGATGGCGGATTTCGTAGATTGGAACTGAAATTGGTACGGATTCCCCCGGAACGATCAAATCGGACTCGATGCCGGTGGGTTTCCAGGCAAATGACCACAGGTTGATGCCGTGGTAAACGACAGGTCTACGGTTGTAACTATAACGAAAGTGGGGCCATCGATTAGACATATCCTTCAAGTAGTTTATAGAAAAACTCTCGCGATAGTTTAAGAATCTCGAAAAATTGGGAACCTATTGGTGGAAAACCTTCTTTTGTTCAATGTGAACAAAGTCAGTAGTAAAAAAGTTGGACGTGGCGTGGCGATTGGTGGCCTTGTGGTTGCTGGAGTTACAGGATTTGCGATGATGGATCAAATGGTGCCGAAAAAGGCAGAAGATGCAAAGGCGCTTGCGGTAGGAACAAAAGTTCCGGATGCGATGGTGATGAATTTAGAGGGTAAGGAGACGACAACGGCAAAGATTGCCGCAATGAAACCGACCGTCTTTATCTTCTATCGTGGTGGATGGTGCCCATTCTGCAATCGACACCTCTCTGAGCTTCGAAAAGCTGAAGCGGGTCTCAAGGAAATGGGATATCAGCTTGTTGCAGTGACTCCTGATTTGCCTTCGGAAATCAAGAAGACAATGGACAAAGATGAGCTTGGCTATACGATTTACTCAGACTCTTCGGCGACGGCGATGAAAGCGTTTGGCGTTGCTTTTGAAGTTGATCCGGGGACGGTGAGCATGTACAAGAACAATTATAAGATTGATCTTGAAGCATCGTCTGGTCAGATGCACCATATTTTGCCGGTGCCGAGCGTTTTTATCAGCAATGGAAAGGGTGTGATCAAGTTCGTTCACTCAAATCCGGACTACAAAGTTCGGCTTTCGAGCGAAGCGGTTCTTGATGCAGCAAAAGCTGCAATGGCAAACTAAGAGACTTTCTTGTCTGCATTTATTGATTGCCTCCGGAATCCGGAGGCATTTTTTTTATTTAATTTTTTTGAGTCTGAGTTCCATCAGCTTAGTGCGCTTATCACCGTCTACGCTATAGCCAACTTCGACCCAATCGCCTTCTGGAGATATATTCATTACGTAATCAGTGGTTCCGGTGCCAGTGATTCCTTGTGTAGACCAATCGTAGCCGTTCTCGCGCACTTTGATTTCGTATTCGCCTGTCAATCCATTTCCCAACTGTGACCGCATGAGGTGGACTTTCTTTTCTGGGTCGAATCTCATTATTGCGGCGACGTCGTGGATTGGAATTTTTTGGCCCCCACGATCCATTGTGTATTGAGCGTCGATGAGGATTGCAGTTCCCCCGGCAACTGATCGGACATTTTCATAACCTTGGACTATGATTTCACGGCCTCCGGAATAGTAGGTTGTCGTGCCTTCCCAGTATCCAACGAGAAAGTTCAATTTTGCCATTTCGTCTTTTTGGAGTTTTGAATGAAAGTCGACCGCTTGCATGTTTGCGGTAAGGGCTGCGGCAATCAATGTTGAAATCATGTTCCCACTATCATACAGATATTTTTGCAAAGGGGTTTAATGATTGAGTGGGAAACAATAAAGAGTTCGGGATTTACACAGAGTTCATTACCTTGGGGCAATTGATCAAAGCGATTGGGTTGATTGGGATGGGGGGAGAGATTCGGGAATTTTTGTATGAAAATGAAGTGAAGATCAACGGCGAATTAGATAAACGCCGGGGGCGAAAGATTCGGGTTGGGGATGTAGTTGAGGTGATGGAAGACAGTTATAAGATTATTGAGCGGGTTCGATAAGTTCGGCGTAACGTTGTTCGAGTGAGATTTTGGTCGGAATTGACATTGTGAGGCCGATCGCTTTTTTGTAGGCGGCGGCGGCGGATTTGCGGTTGCCAAGTTCGGCGTAAAAGTGGCCAAATGCTGAGTAGTAGTGAGGGGTTTTGGTTATTCGGGGATCGGACTTGAGATCGTGGAGAGCATCGAGCCCACGCTGCGGGCCGTGATGAGTGCCGATGGCGATGGCGTGAGAGAGTTGGGAGAGTGGGTTGGGGAATCGCTCGATAAGAAGCTCGTGCCAGTAGAGGAGTTCCTTGGTTGTTGCTCCCGATGCGATGCTTGCGGCAAGTCCAGCTTCGAGATGATAGCGAGAGAGTTCGGTAGCGGCTTGAGCGCGTTCGATGTGGTAAAAGCCAGCGGCAATATGGCTACGGTCGTAGAGGACAGGGTCTTGATCTTTTAGGAGAATCGGGAGTCCGTCTTGGTTTGTTCGGGCGGGGAGGCGGCTGATGTTGAAGTGCATGAGTGCGAGGAGCGCGTGAAAATTGGGATTATTGTTGCCAGTGAGGTTGGCGAGTTGTTGGGTGAGGCGGAGGGCTTCGACAGCGAGATCGGCGCGGAGATAATCTTCACCCCTGGTAGCTTCGTATCCTTCTGTAAAGAGGAGATAGAGTGCAAGGAGGACAGTGGGCAGACTGCCTTCGGGATCGTGGACTTCAAGGTCTTCGGGGTTGAGTTTATTTTTTGCTCGGGAGATACGGCGTTGGACGGCTTCTTCGGATTCGTGAAGGAGACGCGCGATTTCTAATGAAGTGAGTCCGCCGAGGGTGCGGAGGATGAGGCAGACTTGCTCGCTGAATTTAAGCTTTGGGGAGCAGAGAAGGAAATAGAGGCGAAGTTCGTCGTGTTCGGCAGGGATTGATGAGTCGGGGGCGGGGGGTTCTTGTTCGGGGAGTTCAGTTTCGCGTCGGGTTTTGCGTAGGTGATCGATAAGACGGCGTTCGGCGGCGGTAGTGAGCCATGCTGCGGGGTTGGTGGGTTCGCCTTGGAGGGGCCAAGATTGCAGGGCGGCAAGGAATGCCTCTTGGGTAGCGTCGAGGATTGAATCGAGGTGTTGGGGACCGAATTTCCGGACAAGCGTGGCAGTGATTCGAGCGTGCTCGTCGCGGAAATTCAGTAGTGACTCGGTCATCCGGGGTATTTCATTTCTTCACGGATTTCTACGCGAGCACCGAAATGTAAGGCAGGGCAATCCTTGGCAATTGCGGTTGCTTCTTCGAGATTTTCGGCGGTGAAATAGAAGAATCCACCGACCATTTCTTTTGCGAAAATGTAAGGGCCGTCGGTGACTTCGATGTCGTCTTTGCCGTGGAGCACTTTTCCTTCGTGACCAAGGGCGTTGCTTGCGATGTAGCGGCCTTCATCGACTAGGCGTTGGGTGTAGGCGATGTATTTTGCGGCGACTTCTTGCATCATGGCTCCTTGTAGTTCGGGAGTCATTTCCATCCATTTTTGGATATCGTCGGTGTTGTTATAGATGGTGAGGAGGAATTTTGTCATAGGATTGATCTCTCTTCTTGTTGTCGCGTGAGTTTGTTAGATACCGACAAGAATCTGGATTGGGTTCCTCTTAATTTGATTGTCGAGGAACCCATCGTTCGTGGTTAGTCGCCGTAATCCATTTGCTCGCGGACTTCGACGGTGCCGCCATGCAGGACACCCGGACACTCTTTTGCGATTTCGGTAGCTTCAGCGAGAGAGTTGGCGGTGATGTAATAGAATCCGCCGACCAGTTCTTTGGCGAGGACATAGGGGCCATCGGTGACTTCCACCTTGCCGTTTACAAGCTTGAGAGTCGAACCATTCATGCTTAGCCCTTCGGCGGCGACGAGGCGTCCTTCGTCGCGGAGTTTTTGGCTGTATTCCATGTATTTTGAAAGAGCGGCTTGCATTTGGTCAGGGGTCATGGTTTGCCAGTGCTTTTCTGATTCTGGTGTGTTGAAGATTGTGATGAGATAGTTTTTCATTTTCGTCTCCGAGCTTGGTTTAGCTCGTGTTGTGGTGTCGAGTGTGATCCAAGAATACCGACAGGGGTAATCAATAATTCTGGTAAATGTTGTTTGCGATGATTCGAGATGCCAGTTTGGACGATGCGAAGGCAATTGCTCGCATCTATAATGAGGGGATTGAGGATCGGATTGCGACATTTGAGACAGAGTTGCGATCGGTAGAGGATATTAAGGCTTGGTTTGAATCGGGATTGCCTTTTGTGGTTTTGGAGATTGAGAGTCAGGTTTTAGCTTATGCGTTGGGAGTTCGGTACTCGGGCCGTTGCGCTTATGAAGGGGTCTTGGAGTTTTCATTTTATGTTGCTCGGGATGCACGTGGGCGGGGGTTTGGGACGGCAGTTTTAAGTGAGTTTATTGAAACTGTGCGGGTAAGGGGCTTTCATAAAATTGTTGGGAATTTGATGGCAGGGAATGGAGCGAGTGCGGCTGTGATGGGGCGGTGTGGGTTCCGGGAAGTGGGGGTTTATGAACGTCATGGTCAGCTTGATGGGGAGTGGCATGACGTGCGGGTGATGGAGATTTTGATTTAGATTGGGCGGAGTTCGACGGTGCCGCCGGTTTCGAGGGCGGGGCATTGTTGGGCGATCTCAATGGCTTCTTCGAGGGAGTTTGCGGTGAAGAGATAGAACCCGCCGACCATTTCTTTGGCGAGGATGTAGGGGCCGTCGGTGATGGTGATAGAGCCTTGCGTTTTGCGGATGACTTTGCCAGTGTCTTGGAGGCCTTCGGCGGCGATGAGGCGATTGTCGGCAGCAAGTTCGGCTGCAAAAGCTTTGTATTTGGCAATGGCGGCTTTGAATTCGTCTTTGGGGAGGGCATTGAAGGCGGCTTCAGCCTCTCCGGTGTAGTGAAGGAGGAGAATGAACTGGTTCATATTTGGTAGTCGGGTGGGATTGTTGATGCGGACATTTTTTTATGATTCGACGAAATCGAGGTTGCGGCCGTAAGTTTCGGGGAGGCGGAGGACGGCCCATACGGCGAGGGCGAGGACGATGATCCCGGTTATGGCGGTCGCTCCGAGGATGCTGGTTTGAGGGGTAATGAAATTGCGGAACAGGGTGAGGGGGATGACCATTCCACGGACGAAACTGGGGGCAGTGATGGCGACGGTGCCGCGGATGTTGGTACCGAATGTTTCCCCGGCGGTAGTGACGAATACGGCCCAGTATCCAGCTCCGACTCCGGCGATGAACATGAGCCAGTAGAAAGAGTTGCCATCTTTGGTGAAAAATATTGCGGTGATGGCGACGGCCATGAGTGTGAGAGCGATGAGGAAGGCTTTTTTGCGGGATTTGAGAATTTGAGAGAGACCTCCGAAGATGATGTCGCCGACAGTGAGGCCGATTGCGCCGATCATGATGGCGTCGGGGACGTTGATTTGGTTTGTAATGCCGAGGGCGGTTTGCAGTTCTTTGGCGAATGTCATAAACATTGCGGCGAAGAACCAGACGGGGGCGCCGTTGAGGATGGTGGCGAGGTAGCGGGTGGTTCGTTCTTTGGTTTTGAATAGGCCGAGGAAATCACCGCGTTTGACATCGGATTGGTCTTTTAGTTTTTCGAAGTGGCCGGATTCGAAGACACCGATTCGGAGCAGTAGGAGAGCGATACCCATCCCGCCGCCGATCCAGTAGCTGGTTTGCCAGTGGAATGATTTTGCAAAAACTGCGGCGGCAACTGAGCCAGCGACTCCGCAGGTGGCGACGAGGGTTGTTGCCCAGCCGCGCGATTCTTTGGGGACGAGTTCGGAAACGAGGGCAACACCGGCACCGAGTTCACCGGCGAGGCCCATTCCGGCAACGAATCGGCAGATTGCATACATTTCGACGGATGAGACAAATCCGTTCGCGATGTTGGCGACGCTATAGAGGAGGATGCTGCCGAAGAGGACGGCGAGGCGGCCCTTGCGGTCAGAGATGATGCCAAAAATGATGGCACCGATGATGAATCCGCCCATTTGGATGTTGAGAAGGAATTCGCCGATGGATTTGACTTTCTCTGGGTCGGTGATGCCGATTCCGTTGAGGCTGGCGACTCGGAGGACGGCGAATAACCAGATGTCATAGACATCGACGAAGTATCCGAGTGCGGCGGCGATGATAGCGAGGGTGGCTCCGGATTTGGTGGCGGTCTTCGTTGATCGCATTTTGGTGTTTAATTTGAGACGGATTAGTTTGTCAAAACGAATTCAGTTGATATACTTGAAGAAATGTTATTTGCGGTTTTGACGATTGGTAGTGTGGTTTTGGGGCAGAGTGCGGATTTTGCGCCGGTGAAGTTGGAGGAGTTTGGGCCGTATCGGGCGATGCCGATTTTGGTGAATGGGCAGGCTCAGTATGCAGTGGTGGAGCCACTGAACTTTGAGAGCCACGCTTCTTTGGAAGCTGAGGAGGAGTTTGGGTCGCGTATTCAGGTGAAGTATGCGGGCCAAGAGCGCGATTTAGAAGTGAAGGATACGTTTTGGCGGTCGGATGAAATTTCGCGGACGGTGACGGATAAACGGATTTCGCTTTTTATGGGGACGGACTTTTTTGAGAAGCGGATTGTGGCTTTGGATTATTGGAACGAGACGTTGCAAGTGTTTGATTCGGCAAGGGTTGGGGATGCGCTTACTTGGTTGAAGGCGGGGTCTCCGGATGAAGAGCCGACGGTGATTCGGGTCAAGCTTGCGAAGAATGAACTTGATGATTGGGTGACGGATCAGTTTAAGTATGGTCTTTATAAGATCTCTTTATTCCCGGTTTTGGTGACGTCGGACATGGATCAGCGGAGCGGTCAGGAGCCATTGAAATGGGGGGAATTGTGGGATCAGGGTTCGCCGGATGGGGATGGAGGATACGTGAAATACACGCGAGGGCTTTGGAAAGATATTAGTTTTGGCGGGCAAGTTTTGCCGTTTTTTGTCGGGACATGGGCGAAAGCGGACGAGAAGTTACCGGGAGTTGAGGGATCGATTGCAGTTCGGGAATTGGGTTCGCGGCGGCTGTTTTATGATTCGACCAAGGGTGAGATTTGGTTTTGTCAGAGTTCGGCGACCGAGCACATGGGAGCGGTTTTGAGTTCGGAAGTTTTTCGATTTCCGGTGCGGTTGACAGGCGGGGCGCTGCGGATTGGCCGGATTCCGAGGTTTGATGATTCGGTCGAGGATGGGCTTTGTTCGGGCGGGGTGATTACGGCGGTGGATTCAATTTCGGGTGAGGAGTTGGTGAAGGCTTTGGGGAGTGGGGGGGATGCTCAGCGGGCGATGGTTCGTGATTTGGTGCTGCGGAGTCGTCAGCGGATTACGGTTGAGGTTCTTTGTGTGGATGGGAAGAAGCGGACGATTTATGTGAATAGTTTGTTAAGTGGTGGGTAATGACAAGGTGCCAGAGATGTCTAGCGTGACTAATATGTCGTTTACTCATTGACGATGAATCGTAGAATCATGCAGAGTTTTGAGGCATGCGGGGAATGGATCCCGTTTCCCCGGAACAAGTCCGGGGCAGGCTTTTCCGGGATGACAAAACCATGTGTTGGTCGAACGAATAAAAAAATCGGTCGAGCGAAAATGCTGTTTTGTTGGGTTAACCCCACCAGAAGGCAGAGGCGATGAGGACATAGAGGCCGATGAGGGCGGAGCCTTCGAGCCAGATTGCTTCGCCATCGAAGACAACCCACGCCGGGACGACGGCGGCGAGGATGAGGGCGACGAGGAGCATCGGATTGAGGACGAGGGTCATGGGGGCGGGGCCAACAAAGAACGAGATGATTACTAGGAGGGGGATGAGCATGAGGGCGATTTGCAGGCTGGAATTGAGGATGACGGAGACGGCGTAGTCGGCTTTGTTTTTGAGGGCGAGCTGTATGCCGACAAGGTTTTCGACGGCGTTGCCGGCGATGGCGACGACAACGAGCCCGGTGAAGGCTTGGCTGAGGCCCATTGCGTGGGTGGCGGGTTCGAGAGCGGCGACGAACCACTCACTGACGAACGCGGCACCGATTCCGGCCAGGGCGAGGATTCCGAAGGCGAGGGGCAGGGGCCAGGTTTCGTGGTGGGTGGATTCTTCGGCGGCGGCTTCGGGAATGACGCTATTTGAGCCTTTTATAAAGAAGCTGAGGCTGCTGGCGAAGACAATGAGAAGGACAAAGGAGCAGACGAGGCTGAGTTCGGACTCGTGGGGCTCTGCAGGAGTGTGCAACGTGTGGGCCAACGTCGGAACGATGAGAGCGCTACACGCAATAAGCATGAGGATTGCCATCATTTTTGGGGGCCCCGAGTCGAATTTGAGCGTGCCGTTTTTGCGACCGCCAAGCAAAAACGCTAATCCGAGAACCAGCAGTGAGTTGGCGAGAATTGATCCGATGAGGGCGCCTTTAACGACTTCGACGAGCCCAGCTTTGAGGGAAAAAATACAGACCATGAGTTCGGGAAGGTTTCCGAGCGCGCTTTGGAGGACGCCGGTTGCGCCAGCGGAAAGCCTGGCTCCGAGGTGGTCAGTTGCGTGTCCAACGACGACGGCAAGCAGGCTGAGGGCGGCGGCGGCAAGGATAAATGCGATGACATCGTTGGCTCCGCCGTGCGTGACACCGGCGGCGATACAGGCGACGGTTGCGGCGATGAGGATTCGGGCGTCTTTTTGGGAAAGGCTTTTGACCATCGAATTAGGATGAAGTTTAGCGAATAGGGCGGACCTTTTGGCGGAAGTAAGCGTTTAATGTTATAGATGACTTCACTCTTGGCGGCGACATTACTGATTTCGGGACAAACTACGCCTCTCAAAGTTGATCGGATTGATATGGGGATTCGGTTGCGGCGGCTTGATGCGGCCTGGGTGAAGGCGAGCTCGGCAGAAAAGCAGGAAGCGATGCCGATTATCAATAGTTCAGTTATGGGGTTCTTTTCGGGTCAGTTCGGTTCGGTTTGCCAGGGACTTGATCTTGCAATAGCGAAGATTGTTCACCGAGAAAGTGAACCGATGGATTCGCTGATTTTTCGGGTGCGGCCTCAGATTTATGAACCTGGTGAGGAGGTTGAGGTGAGTATTGGTTGGGCGTATCCGGTGAAGACGGACGGGAAGATTTCGATTGATTGGGAAGGGAATCATTTTGATTTAGGGTCTGGGGGTGTCATCACGACTCGCGTGAAAACACAGGCACGAATGATGACAATGATTTATCCGCCTCAGCATGAATCGATCCGGGGCAAAGCGGACTTTGTTGTTGCGGGTAAAGAGTATGAAAGTGGTTCGGCTTGGCTGGTGAATGCGAAGCGATTTGAGACGATGCGTTTGGCGGAGAGTTCGCCTTGGGCGGGGTTAGCGGAGCAAGTTGGGATGGCGAGATCGGGAGGAGTTGAATCGCCATTTGTGGTTGCGGATGCGGTGGCGCGGATGGATTCGGTTTTGCCGGAGAAACATGACCAAATTTCGCCGGTTTATGTTCGTGAGGGGAAAACGGTGATTCGGATTTGTGCTCCGGATGCGCCGTTCGGGAAGATTGCTGAGCGGAAGAAAGTGATGATTGTTTTGCACGGAGCGGGCGGGAGTGAGAATATGTTTCCGGAGAGTTATGGGGCAGGGCATTTTGTTAAACTTGCGACGGATGCTGGCTGGCTTGTTTTGAGCCCTCAGGCGACGGGGAGTGCGGTTCGGGATTGTCGGGCGTGGATTAATGGTCATCTGGGGCCGCTTGATAAGTTGGTGATCGCAGGGCATTCGATGGGAGGCGGATTGGCGCTGGCGGCGGCAACGGAGGATGTCGATGCGATTGTTGTGTTTGCTCCGGCGGGGGGCAAGGCTCCGGAAGGGATTCCGTTTTTTGTTGGGGTTGGGGCTGGGGAGATGGCGATGCTGAAGGGGTCGGTCGCGGCTTTGGGGAAGCAGGCGACGGAGTACAAGGTTTATCCTAATGCTGAGCACTTGATGGTGGTTGCGGAGGCGGCGGATGATGCTTGGGCGTTTGTGAAGCGGGTGACGGGGGGATAATTTTGTTCGAAGCGACGGTTCGGAAGTGGATGGAGGAGTTTCCCGATCCACGAGAGTGGTGTGCCCATCGGGGTCGATTTGTTGGGATTTTCAGTTTGGATCAATATCAATATGATGATCCGGTGATAGATCGGTGGATTAAGGATGTTGCGATGGCTTTGAAGTGTCACGATGCGATTTGTGCTTGTGAGGAGGAATATTTGTCCGGGGACGAATTGGAAAAGAGACGGTGGTTTGCAGCGAATGAACGTCGGCGTGAGGAGCGGGATCGACTGCGGGCGGAAAGGCACATCTGACGGGGCGAGGTAGATTTGCTAATCTTTTTTCTCCAAATGTAGTTAAAATTTGACAGATTGTTTTTAATCTAACGTGTTAGTTTGTACAATTGGTGACATGGCGATTTTGGCTCTGATTCCGGCTCTTCTGATTTTTGGTGCATCGGGGGCATATAGTGATCCCGGCGGGGCATTTGCACTCAATGTTCCAGATGGTTGGAGTTCTAGCAAAACAGATCTTGGTGACGGGCTCGCGCTGACAGAATTTGCTCCGGATGTCGATGAGCCAGCGGGGACGGTTACGGTTTTTGTGCAGTCGGCGGGGCGAGATATTGATCCCTCACAGCACAAGGAGATTTCGGACACATTTATCCAGTTTTTGATGGGGGCTATTGAAGATGAGGGCACGGTTAAAAGCCAGAAACGGAGTGAAGTGACGTTCGATGGCAAAAAGGCAAGTCGGGTTGATTTGACTTATGTGGATGATGAGGGCGTCAATTTTTCGGGACGAATTACGGTTGTGAGCGGGAAGCGCAATGCGGTGGCTTTGATTGCCTATGCGAAGGTCGGGGATACGAAGCATCAGAAACTGGTGGCGGAAGTTGAGGCGAGCTTTGCGGTGGAATCACGAAGCCCACGGTCTGGAAGTTCTGGTGGTGGCCTATTTACAAAAGAGTCTTTGAAAGGAGCGGCGGGTCAGATCAAAGGGAATTTTAAGCGTGAGGACATGGGGTCAGTGATTGTGAAGGGTGAGCCACCTCTGACTTACGGAAGTGTAGCGAACTTTGTTACGGTGATTGAAATTTTGTTTGATATTCAGTTTACGGAGACCGAGTTTTTGGCAACGAAAGAGCGGTTTGTTGAGTTTTATAATACCGGCGACGCCAAAGGGAAACGGATATTGGCGGAGCAGGGAGCAGAACTTTTGCAGACTTTGACGACGGGAACGA
>JBJXDW010000011.1:0-13241 GCA_046154445.1 Fimbriimonadaceae bacterium
ACACGCAGCCGAAGCGACAATGCTGGCGATAACTCAGCAACGTGGACATTGCGAGACAATGCAAACCGCGCGGTTGCCCCAGGATCCTACAAAGTAGAAATCTTGGCTGAAACACCGAACGGTGAAAGAGTGCGGAAAATCGTTCCGGTTAACGTTATTCGCTAAGAAATCAAGCGAAGCAAGCGGAAGTCAGTTCATAATGAACTGACTTCCGCATTTTTATGCACCTTGAACCGTCTGAAGACTGAAGCTTATGGGGATTGCACGTTCTGACTCAAATATCATGCGTACCGTCGTGCTGCTCTTGTTTGTATTTGCGAGTGTTTTGGCATTTGGTCAGAACGGAACGATTCGGCTTGAATCTTATCCAGCGATGGCGGTGGCGGATGGTCGCAGCACAATCACAGTTACGGCCCAGCTAAGGGACAGTTCAGGGAATTTGGTTCCTAACGGGACTCAGGTTGTTTTTGATACCAATTTGGGTTCGTTTCGCGATAAGATTGTTGAGACTTCGAACGGCTATGCCCGTGCGATATTAGTAACTGGTGATTTGGCGGGCACGGCAAAAGTTCGCGCTTCTGCGTTGCGGTTTAGTGCGGCGACTGAGCTTGATATTGAGTTTGTGGCTGACCGTTCGCTTTTGAGTTCGGCTCAGGATTATATTGAAGTTGTAGGTAGTGAAACGCTTTGGTATTCGGTTCAGGATCGGGTGATTGAGGCTACGGGGGCCGATCACGGGGCAGTTTTAAAGTATCAGAATATAGAGATTTCGGCTGACGACTTACAAGTGCAAGTTCAGACCTATGAAGTGCGAGCTCGGAAGGCAAAGGTCAAGATTGGGTCTTGGGAGCAGGAATTTGAGACACTTTATTTTCGGCTGAATAAGAAAGAGGGGTATGGGACGGCCACAATCATGATTCCCATTGACAATGGGGGGACTGAGTTCCAGGGAGTGAATGCCAATCCGGTTGATATGCAGCAACGCCCTTATTTTGGATTGGTGGTGGTGGGAAATCGGAGTTTGAGTTTGCCGGAGAAGCAGATCGACACTCAGGGCTTGCGGTTTGTGACGATTGCCGATTCGGTATCAATGATTTCGGCGAAAAAGGCAGTGGCTTATCCTCGGAAGGAAGTGCAGTTTCACAAAGCAGATGTGCGGATGGGGAATCAGCGAATTATGCAGGTGCCGCTTTTTACGGTTAGTGTTAATACAGCGACTCCTGTCATTACTGAGCAATGGGTGAATGTTTCGAACAATAATTTTGCTTTGAACTATCCTTATTATCTTTCTTTGAAGCCGGGAGAAACGAGTGCGTTGCGGTTCAAATATGGGGCAAATTATGGGACAGGAACGGGGGCCGGCGGCGGTGCTTTTATTGATTACGAATTGAATTGGAATAAGGGGGCCAACTTTGATGGAGGATTGCGGGTCGGGGGGATTGGACGCGATGACTGGGGTGCTGGGTTAAGGCAGACATGGGCAAATATTGATTCGACATCACTTTCGATGCAAGTCGATTTTCCAGCCCATAAAAGTATGTTTGCAAGCGGAAACCTGGGTCGTAATTTTGATGGGTTTAGTGCGAACTTGACGAGCACTTACGGAAAGAGCTTTGAGGGGACGGACTTTCAATCAGACACAACTCAGTTTGTGATTGAGAAGGATCCCATAAAGTCGTTGATTTTGCCGGGCCGAATCTACCTTGGGATGACGGCTCGGGATGCAAACATTCGCGCCGGGTCGGCACCATCACTTTATCAGCAGAGTTATGGGGCGCGGTTGCGTTTTGTTGGTGAGCCGGTTCGGTTGGGGGCGAACATGTTTAATTATTCTTATTCTTTGGAGCAGGTAAGCGGACATAACATTACACAGGGCCTTGTGCAGGTTGCGAATTTGAATTATGCAATGAACCCATTTGCGGGGGCATATTTGAATTTGGGCTATGAATTTTTGGATGATGGGTTTACTTCGGATTTGATTGGTCGGCACAAGTTGACTTTGGATGGGTTCTATAAATCAGGCAATTTGGGTGTTAATGGGTTCTTGTTGCAAAGTTTAGATGCAGATCGTGTCAGTGCCAACGCCCGTTTGAGGTACAAATTGGGGCCGTTGTGGCGCGCGAGCTTCGGCTACTACTTTGACAAGTTTGGGTCGGAATCGTTCTTGGATCAGTCGTATATCCTGAGTTATCGCTTAGGTTATCGTGAAATTGGCCTGAGTTATTCGCACCGCACGAAGAGATTGGGCATTGAAATTTTGGGCACGAGTATCGATTAGTGCGATTGGTTTGGCACTGGCAGCGGCGAGCTTTGGTTCGTTGGGTCGTTTCGTGTTTGCGGAAGTTCCTCAGGTTCCAGGGTTGGAGATTTCGAGTACAGGGTTTCGGGTTGCCCATGGGGTAGCGGATTCGGTTTATTTTTCGTCTCCGCTGACGAATTTGCGAGCGAAGCGGATTGAGGACGGCGAAGCAATTTTTCAAGGTCGCGATTATGTTTTTGCTCCCGGTGCGGTTCGGTATTCGCCCTGGCGGCCGGGGGTTGAATTTTATTTTCCATTAAGTTTGAAGTTTGTTATTCGAACCGATTTAAGTCCATATTTGACGTGGAAAGAAGGGAGTGTAGGAGCTGAGGTGCCAACAGCGGCAAGTCAGTGGCACTTGCTCAATTTCCGGGATGGTCAGGCACCGCTTCTGTTCATTTTTGAGGAGCCGGTGCAACTTATTGTTCGGGGTGATTCGGGTAACTGGGCGCTCCAGCCCATGACGAAGTTTAAGGGATGGGTGAGAGTTTTGGCTCCGGTTGGGCCGAAGCGGGTTGCTTCCAATGTTGCGGCGCTGGGAGAGTTGGCGCAGAAGGTGGCACCGTTAGTCGATCAGCTTACGAAGCCAATGCCAGCTCTGGTTAAGTTTGAGGCTCGGTCGGATTCCGGCTTTTTGACGGCGATTTGGAGTTTTGATACTGTTGGCGCGGCGATCCCTACTTCTTTGATGCTCAGTAAAGTGGGTGGCTTTGAGACTCGTCTGCTGATGGGGGTGTCTAGTTCCTTGCTTGACTTGGCAGAGGGGCCGATTGCCTTTAGTAAAGAACCTCGGATCGCGGTTCGGTTTCCGATGCGGCGGATTGGGGTTGGTCAGAGCCTTGCGGTTGGAAAATTCGAGAATGGATTAAGTTCGGCGAGTGGATTTGATTTGCCGAGCGTGGTGGAGTTGGCGTTCAGCCACTTTGGGGCAGGGCGCGATGCACTGACGGAAGACGTTGTGTCTACGTGTGCGAGCGAGTATCGGCGCGGGTTGCATGCATCGATTGATCCGGTAACTGGGCGGAATCAGCTCGTCGGTGCTGATGGAAACGGCATTGATTTGTTAGCGGCCCAAGCGCTATTGCAAATGAGTAGTGCGGATGTGACAAAAGATTTTCTGAAAGGTGTTCAGGAGCGGTGGGATCCTTGGAGTTGGCGAATTGTTGCGAGTGATCCAGTTGTTGAGAGCCGGGCAACGGGGTTATTTGCGCTTGCGGGTGCGTTCTCCGACGATCCGGTGGTAAGGGCAAGGGCGGCGATGGCGGAGGCGGCGTGCGCGGCGGGTTCGGTTTTGGGTGATTATGCGAAGCGGCGGGGTTTGCCTAATCTGTCGATAGGTTCGGTTCAGCCAATGAAACAACTCCGGGAGAGTTTGTTTGGGGACGTTACGCTGGCGCCGAATCGGGCGGATTATCTTTCGAGTTTATCGAGTGCCGTGCGGGTTGTTGAAGGGAATGCCGTTGAAGTGACGCGGGAAGGAGCTGATTACATTTTGAGTTGGAGTTATCGTGAGGGGGATCGGAACCAGATTTCGTTGGTGACCGAGTATCCGGTCGAGGTTGAGGCAAAGGAGAATATTGCTTCGATTGCGCCGAGTACGTTTTTGGCGGAAACGCGGTTGAATATGGTGGCGAAAGGGCCGGGTATTTGCCGCGTGACTTTGCGATTGCCTCGGTGGGTTGAGGATTTACCGGTGATGGTCGAGAGTCCCCGGTATAGCGAGTAGGTCTTTATCGCGGCTCCGTGAGGATATTCAACGCCACCAGAGAACCTCCGTCTGATTTTATGTGTTTAAAAATTTTCAACGAATTGATCAACCTCACCCGGTTTCCTTATTAAACCGGCCCTCCCCACTTCTTGGGGAGGGAAATGTAGTTAGCAGAAGTATTTATGATCGCCGTGAGATCCGTGATCAAGTCCAGGATTACGGTTGGCTTGATTAAGCGATGTCGGCGTTGTAGTGGAGTCCGACGTTCGTCGTGCAGGCGATGGCTCCGTTTGCGATGGATTGGGCGACGACGAGGAGGTTTCGGGCTTCGGCAGAGTAGGCGCTGAATGGGGCGGAGGGCGGCTCATCGTAGCTGATGAGGGTTTGATCGACGAAGGATTTGAGATTGGCGAGACCAGCGTTTGTACGGAAGATGCCGGCGTGAGCGGACATCTGCTTTTGGAGAGCGTGACGGATGTGAATTGCTTCGGTTTCAGGAATGCAGTGGGGAGAAACGAACTCAGGGGTGCTTGGGAGGTTTGCGTTTTCGGAAGAAACAACTTCAGCGGCGGCGAAGGAGAAGACGATTGCTTCGAGGAGGGAATTACTGGCAAGTCGGTTAGCTCCGTGGACGCCGGTGCAGGTGACTTCGCCACTGGCGTAAAGTCGTGGGATGGTGGTTTGTGCCTGTAGATTAGTTGTAACTCCGCCACAAGAATAATGTTGTGCAGGGACTACCGGAATCCAATCTCGGTCGATTTCGAGACCGATTTCATTTAGGCGTTGGTAGATGGTTGGAAATTCGTGTTTGATTTCTTCGGAAGGCAGATGGGTGGCGTCGAGGTAGACGCACCAGGTTTTGAGTTTTTGGATTTCTCGTTCGATTGATCGGGCGACTACATCTCTAGGAGCCAGTTCTAAACGTTCATCGTAGTCGTACATGAACCTCCTGCCTTCGTGGTTGCGGAGAGTTGCTCCGGCTCCGCGCATTGCTTCGGTGATGAGGAAACCGGCGAGCTGAGAATGTTTGAGAGTGGTGGGATGGAATTGTTGGAATTCCATATTGGCGATGGTGGCACCGGCTTTTTGGGCGAGGGCGACGCCGTCGCCGGTTGCGACTCGAGGGTTTGTGCTGTTGCTATAGACCTTGCCGCAACCCCCAGTGGCAAGCATAGTGGCTTTGGCGGTGAATTGAGCTGGGCCGAGGTCGTTGATAATGGCGTTTGCGCCGATGCATTGGCTGTCGGCTATGAGAAGGTCTGTGACGAAGCAGTTTTCGTAGACTTGGATTGCGGGGTTTTTGCGAACCGATTCACTAACGGCGCGTTCGACTTCCCATCCAGTTTTGTCGGCGTGGTGAACGATGCGGTGGCGGGAGTGTCCGCCTTCACGGCCAAGGTCGAGGGCGTTTGATGCTGAGAGATCGAAGCGGGTGCCCTGTTGTTCAAGCCAATCTATGGCGGCGGGGGCACGCTGGACAAGCATTCGGACGGCTTCGGGATCGCATAGACCAGCACCGGCGGTGAGCGTGTCTTCTTCGTGGAGTTTCCAGGAATCGGTTTCGCCGACGGCGGCGGCGATTCCTCCTTGTGCCCAGGAAGTGTTTGACTCTTGGATTTGGGCTTTTGTAAGAACGGTGACTTGACCAACTTCAGCGGCTTTGAGAGCAAAAGTGAGTCCGGCGAGTCCACTGCCAATGACGAGGAAGTCGGTATTTTGTTGTTTCACGCCAACTGGAGTTTAGTCGAAATGTTGAGGTGTGTTTGAGGATGTTTCATACTAATGGTGTGTCGGAATCGGCGGTGGAACAGGTTGAGAAGAAGCGCGGTGTTCACTGGGCGATCAAGGTGTGGTTGCTCTTTCACTGTTTTGCGGTTATTACCCGGACAATTCCATTGCCTCAGGTCGAAGATGTCAAACGAACGGAGGAACCCGGTTTTTCACCGCAGAAGCTCAATTCTGCGATCAAAGTTGCGAATTTGAATACTTTTCGTCAGACGAGTTGGGGGATTCCTTATTACACAGAGAGTTTGGGTTTTTGGCAGTATTGGGATATGTTTGCGCCCAATCCGGCGCAAGAAGACATTTGGATTGATGCGGAGATCGAGTTTGCGGATGGGAGCAAGTCGATTGAGGTTTATCCGCGGATGTATGAGTTGAACCTAGCGGAAAAGTTTGTGAGTGAGCGTTATCGGAAATATCGCGAGCGGCTGGGTGGCGATGAGTACGCGTGGAAGTGGCCTCACACGGCGCTTTGGTTCGCTGCACGGGCTTGGAAGAATCCGGAAAATCCACCTGTGCGAGTGACGATGCGGAGGCAGTATTACTTGGTTCCAAAGCCTCCTACCGTTCCCAATTACAAATACACGACTTATCCGTTTTATACGGCAGTCATTGATCAGGTGCAACTGAAAGAGATGAAGCCTTGAAAAAATGGTTCAGTGATGCCAACGAGGCAATTTTTGGGTATGGGTCGCCGTTGCCGATGGGCGTTTTTCGGATTTTAGTTGGCTTTTTGAGCGTGATTAGTTTGTCGTTTAACTTCAGAATTTTCACGGATCTGTTTACAGAAAAGGGGCTTTATCCGGTCTGGATGAGTGAGCGGTATACGGAAGGGATTCCTCGTTTTGATTTACTGGCGGGAATTACAGATAGTCGGGTGACGATGGTTTTTTTGGTGCTGGCGGTTTTGGCTGCGTTGCTAACGATGGTGGGTTTATTTACACGGATCGCGAGCATAGCTTTGTTTTTGTTGATGGTGACGATTCATCACCGAAGCGGGGATACGTTGATGGCGGCGGATTGGTTGTTGCGGATGTGGGTTTTTGCGGTTGCGGTTGGTCCGAGCGGAGCCACTTTGAGTTTAGATCGATGGTTTTTTGGTAAAGGTGCGCAGGTAGAGGAGGTTTCGCTTTGGCCCCAGAGATTGGTTCAGTTTCAGCTTGCAGTAGTTTATTTTATGACGGTTTGGTTGAAGTGGAGCGGTGATTTGTGGCGGGAAGGGTTGGCGACTTACTATGCCGGATATCTGCGTGAGTTTGATCGGTTCCCCGTGCCAGGGTTTATGCATTCGATTCCGATCGTGAAGATTAGTACTTACGGGACGCTTTTGGTTGAGCTGGCAATGGCGACATTGGTTTTTAGCAAACCAATGCGGAAATGGGTGATGATTCCGGCTTTGATGATGCATGCCTACATTGAATATTCGATGAACATTCCATTGTTCCAATGGATTATTGTGAGCGCGTTTGTTTGCCACTTTAGCGGTGAGGAGATTAAGGCTTGGTGGGGTCGGGTTCGGGAGCGATTTGGAAAGAGCGCTCCGGCTTTGGAGGCAGAAGGTGCGTAAAACAAAGTTATCGGAGTTATTGAAATTTAAGCCGGCGAAGGGGCCGGGTTATGAGATTTCGCCTAAGTTCTATTTGAGCGTTATGGCGGCGCGGATGCCGTTGCCTTCCATAAGACAGATTGTGGAGCCGAAGGGGGCTGACGGGGCAGTGATTGGCTTTGGAGTGCCGATGGCGGGGGACAAGGAGGATTTAGAACATCCGATGGAGAGGGGTGCCTATGTGATAGCGAGCTTGGATCGCAAGACGGTGATTCGGGGTTTGGTGATCAGTAAGGAGGAAGCGGGATTTAACCCAGAGGGATTTTTGAGAAGTGACCGGGCATTACTTTTGAGTGAGGAGGCGAAATCGCGGATGGCCTCGACTTGGATGCTGGTGCAACTGACATTTGAGAGCTTTGATCCGGGGGTTCATTCGGCGACGCGGTTGATGTATGAAGTTGCGGCACGTTTGGCGGAATTGAGTGGGGGTTTGGTGGCTGATCCGGTGAGTGAAGTCTATAAAATGCCGAGTGAAGTCTTGTCCCCGATTGGAACAGATGGGTTTGCGGTGCAAGATTTGGTCGCAGTGCATAGTCGGGTGATTGGTAGCGGGTTTGGGCTGTTTACACTGGGGATGCAGAAATTCGGGCTTCCGGAATTTGAGATTGCGGGGGTTGGGGATGCTCAGGGTCAGGCGGCGGCGCGGTTATTATTGGGGCTTTGCCAAGGAGTTTTGCGGACAAAGCAGTTGACGGTGGGTGATTCGGTCGGGAGTAAGCGCTCAGCGTTTAGGATAGCGGCGGGGGGACTTGATCGGGGCCAATGGGAAGGAATCCTAGTATTAGAGGTTATCCCCGAGAATACTGAAGATGTGAACTCGGTATTGGCGCGTTGGGATGAAGAGACAAATGGATAAATCAGTTCGGTTTGGCGAGATTTTGAAGGCAGTTGCGAGTTCAGAGCTTTGGGGTTTTGATCTCAGGCAATTTGCCATGGCGCAAATTGATAGTTTGGACACTTATGATTGGAGTGGAGTTTATCGATTGCAGGGCGATACGCTTCATCTAGATGCTTATGTGGGGGCGGCTACGGATCATACGGAGATTCCGGTTGGTCGAGGGGTTTGCGGGACGGCGATTGCCGAGGATGCAAATCAGGTGATCGCGGATGTTCGAGGGCTTGAGAATTATTTAAGCTGTTCGGCGTTTACTCGAAGTGAGATTGTCGTTTTGATTCGGAGTGGGGGTGATGTATTGGGGCAAATTGACATTGATGGGCATCAGGTGGGGGCCTTTGATGCGGAGGACGAGAAATTTTTGGAGGAGCTTGCGACCCTTTTGGCGAATCGTTGGGAATGACGCGAGCGTAGGGTACGTTAGGAGAAGTAATGGACAAGGTCTATCCTTACCTGAGCAAAATCGTGAATCCGTCGGATTTACGAAAATTGAGTGACAAAGAACTCGCTGAAGTTGCAAAGGATGTGCGGCAGGCCATTCTTGATAATGTCAGCCAGACAGGGGGGCATTTTAGTTCGAATTTGGGGACGGTTGAACTGACGGTTGCCATGTATGCGGCTTACAATATGCCGCCGGATAAAGTGATATGGGATACGGGACACCAGGCTTATCCGCATAAGTTATTGACGGGGCGGTTGCCACGGTTTGATACGATGCGGATGCATAAGGGATTGAGTGGATTTTTGAAACGGGATGAGCATGAACTCGATGTTTTCGGAGCGGGTCATGCAGGGACGGCGATTAGTGCGGCCCTTGGTTTTGCGGCGGCCCGCGATCAGGCAGGTGGGAGGGAGAAAGTCGTTGCTGTGACCGGGGATGCGGCGATTTGCGCGGGTATGAGTTGGGAAGGTTTGAACCACGCAGGAGAATTGGGGACAGATTTGTGCGTGGTTTTGAATGATAATCGCATGAGTATTGCGCCAAATGTAGGGGCGTTAACGAATTACTTTAATCGTTTGCGGTCGCGACAATACGTTCAAACAATGGCGCAACAGGCCAAGCGGGTGATTGAAAAGATTCCGGGACCGGCGCCGAGGATTGCGGCAGGTCTACGGCATGGGGTGACACACTACTTTGCCCCTGAGGAAACGGGGACAATTTTTGAGGAGATGGGGTTTGAATATATTGGCCCGGTCGATGGACATGATTTGCCGACACTGTTAGAGATTTTTAGAAACATCCAGAATGTGCGGTATCCGATTTTTATTCATGCGATAACCGTAAAGGGCAAGGGGTACGACGTTGCTGAAGAGAACGCGACGAAGTGGCACGGAGTGACGCCGTTTGATTTGGCGCAATGCGAGATGCCTTCGAAGGCGAGTCGGCCGACATACACAAGCGTTTTTGGTGACGCGATGGTTGAGCTTGGCGAAGAAGACAAAAAAGTTATTGCGATCACGGCGGCGATGCCGGATGGGACGGGGTTGAATGGCTTTAAAGCGAAACTTCCAAGGCAATATTATGATGTTGGAATTGCCGAGCAGCATGGTGTGACTTTTGCAGCGGGATTGGCGGCGGGGGGATATAAGCCGTTTGCGGTGATTTATTCAACGTTCTTACAGCGCGGCTATGACCAAGTTTTGCATGATGTTTGCATTCAAAATCTGCCGGTTCGGTTTGCGATGGATCGGGCGGGGTTGGTAGGGGATGATGGACCGACACACCACGGGACATTTGATATTTCGTTCTTGACGCATATTCCGAACATGACCCTTTGTGCGCCGAGGGATGCGACAGAGCTACGCGAAATGATGCGGTTTATGGCGGATTATGATAAAGGACCGATCGCGGTTCGGTATCCGCGTGGCGAGACTCCGGAGAACTTACCAGAGAGCCGGAGTTCGATTGAATTTGGCAAAGCGGAAGTTTTGGGTATTCCTGGCGTTCCGCGGGGGAGTGAGGGTCGTGTTGATGCCGTGGTTGTAGCGGTAGGATCGATGGTTGCGGAGGCTTGGGAGGCGGCTTCGCGCCTTGCAGATAGCGGGAAGAAGGTTTTGGTGATCAATGCGCGTTGGTGTAAGCCGATTGATTGGCAGACGGTTGCTCAGCATTTGAACTCAGGGGTTTTGCTGGTAACGGTTGAGGAGAATGTTCGTACAGGTGGATTTGGACAGCAACTCATTGACCTTTTGGTTGAAAATGAACAATTACCGCAACGGACTAAGGTGATGGCGTTGCCGGATGTTTGGGTGACACATGGCAAGCAACCGATTATTCGCGCTGAAGTTGGCCTTGATGTCGATGGGATTACGGCAGTTTTGAAGGCGGGTGTTTTGCCGCGTGGTTTAGCTTAGACTGGTCGCTGGATGCTCTTGGGATTTTCTCCGGCGAGGAGCCCCATTGTGGCTCCCAGTTTGCCCTGACCGAGGCACTCGTATAGATTTCGGACTGACTGGCCGATGCGGTCATTGCGGCAGTTTTCAATTTGAATTAGTTTGACGAGGAGATCGACGAGGTCAAGGGAGTGGGCAACAACGACCATTTGTTCCGCTGGGTTTGGAAATTGGTTGTCGTAGATATAGGGGAAGAGTTCAGCGAAGATCAAGTTCGCTTGTTCGAGGGCCTCTGAATCTTTGTCTTGGGGAACAGCCTGGGCAATTCGACCGCAGAGTCGGCGTGCGATTTCAGCGGCGTGGGTGAGGTTGACTGGTGTGTTGAAATAGGGCATGGTTGCCTCGTTTGTCTCTCTAATGATGAGAATGAAATTTGCCCAATAGAGTTCCATGATGAGCCGTATAATAAGATTGAGATGTACCAGCCTCCATTGCCAATCGAGTATTCGGGAGCGTCGGAGCAAGCGTTGCGGGAGCGTATTTTGGCTGCGAAAGCGGCATTGGGTTCTCGGTTAGTTATTTTGGGTCACCACTACCAGCGGGATGAAATTATTGAGTTTGCGGATTTTAGGGGGGATAGCTATAAATTAGCTCAGGAAGCGGCAGGGCGATCGGACGCGGAGTTTATCGTGTTTTGTGGCGTACATTTTATGGCGGAATCGGCGGATATTTTGACACCAGTTGACCAAAAGGTTATTTTGCCGAATTTGGCGGCAGGTTGTTCTATGGCAGATATGGCGGGGATTTTTCAGGTGCGTTCGTGCTGGAAACAGTTAGAAGACTTGGGAATTGTGGGAGTTGTGCCGGTGACTTACATTAATTCAGCGGCGAATTTGAAGGCGTTTGTTGGGGAACGGGGTGGGATTGTTTGCACATCGACAAATGCACCGAGCGCGGTTGAGTGGGCATTGGGTCAGGGGGAAAAAGTATTGTTTTTCCCTGATCAGCATTTGGGGCGGAATACCGGAGCTAAGCTTGGCTTTGATGCTGAAACTGAGATGGTTGTTTGGGATCCATTTAAACCATTAGGTGGAAATACTATTGAAGATTTGAAACGAGCAAAGTTCTTGTTATGGAAAGGGCATTGTTCGGTTCATAAGCGATTTACTGTGGAGCAAATTGCCCAAGCTCGGGTTGATTATCCTGGCGTAAATGTTGTCGTTCATCCGGAATGTCCGCTTGAGGTTGTTGAGATGGCGGATATGAATGGGTCGACAGAATATATTTTGAAAGTTGTGACCGAAGCAGAACCAGGAAGTGTTTGGGCGGTGGGAACTGAGATCAATTTGGTGAAGCGGTTAGCTAAGGAGTTGCCAGATCGAACGGTGTTTTGCTTGGATCCAGAGATATGCCCGTGTGCAACGATGTACCGAATTCATCCAAGTTTTCTTTGTTGGGTGTTGGAACGGCTGGTGGCGGGAGAAGTTGTCAACCAAGTGGTGGTACCGGAAGACGTTGCGAAGTGGGCGCGAGTTGCATTACAACGGATGCTGGATATTGGGGCGAAACCTCGGGATTAGTTGAGGATAGGTTGCAACCCCTCCCAGCCCCTACGGGGCCACCCTCCCCAAACTTGGGGCGGGAATGGGAGTACTTAATTCCAGAACGATGTTATATGAGTGCGAGTTTGAGGACTTCGTCAGCGTGGGTGACGAATGTGAATTGGATTTGATTGCGGACGGTTTCGGGGAGGTCTTCGATATCGCGTTCGTTTTCGGCGGGGAGGATGACTTTGCGGATTCCGGCGCGGTGGGCGGAGAGGACTTTTTCACGGATTCCGCCTACGGGTAGAACGTTTCCTCGGAGGGTGACTTCGCCAGTCATTGCGATGTCGCAGCGGACAGGTCGGTTTGTATAGGCGCTTGTGATCGCGGTGAGGAGTGTAACGCCGGCACTTGGACCATCTTTGGGGACGGCACCTTCAGGGACATGGATATGGATGTCATATTTGAAATCGAGATCGCTGTACTCGGATTGGTTTTGGCGGAGGTAGCTGAGTGCAGCGTGAGCAGATTCCTTCATGACGTCGCCGAGAGAACCGGTGAGTTGGATTGTGGGTTGGTCGGCGTAGGGTTTCGAGAGGGCGGCTTCAATACTGATAATGTCGCCTCCGTATTCGCTGTAGACAAGGCCGGTGGCAATGCCGACAGCGTTCTTTTTGCCTTTGAGTCCGTAGCGAAATTTTGATCGACCGAGGAATTCGGGGAGGTTTTCGGTGGTAACGGAGACGGTGGTTGCTCCGTCTTCGGCGATTTTGCGAGCGGTTTTGCGGCAGATTGTGCCGATTTCTCGGTTGAGGGATCGAACGCCGGCTTCGCGGGTGTATTCGCGGATGATTGACTCAAATGCTCCGGTTTCGACTTTTAGCTGCGATTTTTTGAGACCGTGTTCGGTAAGTTTTTCGGCGAGGAGATATTTTTTGGCGATTTGGAGTTTTTCTTTTTCGGTGTAGCTGGGGAATCGGATGATTTCCATCCGATCGCGGAGGGGGGGGGGAATATTTTCGATAAGGTTTGCGGTGCATATGAAAATGACCGCACTGATGTCGAAGGGGGCT
>JBJXDW010000012.1:0-50753 GCA_046154445.1 Fimbriimonadaceae bacterium
CGAAATATGTTTATCAGCGCCTCAAAAAAGTTGGACTTTCCGCTGCCATTCTTGCCAACGAATACATCGAGGCCGCTCTCACTTTCAAAGTTGAGATCGAAGTTCTTTAAGTTTTTGTAATCGCTAATGTGAACGTGTATCAATCGCATAGATTTTCCTTTCGAACGAATTTGGAATTTTATACTACTGGATGGCCGCCGCGACTAAATTATCGGCGAGATCGAGCTGGATTTTCTGTGCGGCTTTGAGTCTATCTTTAAGGCGGTCGCAGAGGTTTACAAGTTCGTCCACTTTGGCGACGATTCGCTGTTGCTCGGCGAGTGGCGGGAGCGGAAGCACAATGCTTCGACTTTTAGTAACGGAAATATTGTCCTGACCTGCAGTACCAATCAGTTCAATATACTGAAGGAAGTGACCCGCTCTCAGGAATGTATAAATATAAGGAGACAACCGACCTTCTATCGGTCTAAAAAAAACGATTGCTTGGTTGCAGTTCCATTCGGGGTAATCACGTGGCACGATAGCAACCTTTCCAAGAGGCGGTCCAACAATATTCATGACCACGTCACCTGGAAGAAGGCATGAACGTTTCAGCTTTGAGGCATGACAATTAGCGTTAATAAACTGCGGTCTATAATAAAAGTCAATCTTTTGATTGCGGATATTATAAACTTTAAGAAATGGTATCCCTGGACTTTCCGAGAAATCTGATCCGGGCGGTGTCGATCCTGATGTTATCCAACCACAGAGATCATTGAGTCGAACAAAGGCCCACCCTTCAGGTATCTCAAATGGTAGTTCGCTCTCGCTAATTTCAGGCAAAGGCTTATGCCTTTTCATCTCTGCATTTATTATCTGTTGCTCTTTCTCCATCCGGATTCTTTCTAGGAGTTCGGTCACGGGCTCGTCTTCGGGATCTTGAGGGACGAGTTTGCCCATGATGGCAAGTTGGAGAATGGTTTGTTTGAGATGGTCGATGCTACTTTCGGTCGTGAAGAGCGTGTCAAAGTTGGCTTCGATCTGCTGCCAAATTTGCTCAAATTGACCGCGTTCGCTCGCTGAGGTTAACGCGCCGAGGAGGGTTTCCACCAAAAGGTTGTGCGCGCGCGCGCTGTCTTCCTGCTGCTGCTCGAGCTGATCGCATAGCGACATTAGTTCATCAACTTTGGCGACGATCCGTTGTTGTTCCGCGAGCGGCGGGAACGGAATCGGTAGCGTTGTTACAATTCTCGCGTTTAATTCAACTTGATTGGTAGTTCCTGATACAAGTGATTGTTCATGCGTCGGCGATATCCGACTTTGTACACAGGGTGATGAAATGTAGACGCAGAGAAATTTGCTATCGAACCCAAGGAGCCGTACAACTGTAACATGCGAGTCCGCAACGAGCCTATGATTATCGATACCTTCAATTCGATTTATTCGACCAGCAGTTCCAGTTCCTGTAGAATTCCACAGCAGATCATTAGTTTTCAGAAATCGCTCAGGCCCATACTTATCGAGTGACTCATCAGCTATAAACCTTGCCGGGGACAAATCAAATCCGCTCCATTGTACGCATTTCTGTGAAATAACACGGACTGATCCAACATCAGTATATTTCGGACCCTTTCCGCGTTGAATATATTCTGAGACGTCTTGGAGTCTTATCCACTTCCATGTTTGCGGGCATCCGAACACGATGTCGCTGCCCAAAAGTGAGTGCGTTGTTCTCGCAATTTTCCTTCCAGCCTCCTTATGTATCCGAGCTTTTTCAGCCGCAATTCGCTTCAAATCCTCTGACGCAGGTTCATCATTGGGATCCTGCGGAACCAGCAATCCCCGAACAGCCAACTCAAGAATCAGCTCTCGCAGCTTCTTAATCCCATAGAACTCTTCCTTCTTGCCGCCTCCTCTTCCAGCGGAAGATTTCGCCTTAATCGCCGAAGTCCAGATATCGAGGTGTTCCGTAATAAGGGTTTCTGCGGTATTCATCACTTGCTATCCGCGAGGGCGGCGGCCAAAATGGATTTCAACTGGTCGCGCAGTCCTTGAATTTCGTTTTGTTGATGGTTGTATTTCGCAAGCAATTCGGCAGGATCATGATTGACGGTTTCGCCAACGTGAGGGTTGCTGAAATCGAGGTTGTAATTGCGCGTGGCGATGTCTTCCACGCTGACCTTCCAAGCCTGTTCCGTCTGAACGCGGCTGTTAAACCCGTCGTCCTCAGAGCCCCACCAATCGATTTCGGCCTGGAACTCCTCAAACCGCATCGGCTTCGACTTGTTGTAGCTTGTGACGCCATCGGGGTAAGGGTGTTCATATAACCAAATTTCTTTGGTTGCTGGGTGCTCGCTCTCGGGCTTTTTGGTGAAAAAGAGGATATTGGTTTTGATGCCGGTGTAGGGGTTGAAAACACCGTTGGGCAGACGGACGATGGTGTGGAGATTGCATTTCTCCATCAGGTCTTGTTTAAGTCGGGTTTTCATGCCTTCGCCGAACAGAAACCCATCTGGTAAGAGGACAGCCGCGCGTCCGTTGTTTTTGAGAAGCTTGATAATGAGCGCCATGAAGAGGTCGGCGGTCTCACGGGTGCGGTAGGTCGCAGGGAAATTATTTTCGATGCCGTCTTCTTCGGTTCCACCGAAAGGAGGATTGGTCACGATGACATTTACGCGGTCTCTATCGCCGTAGTCTTTGTAAGATCGGCTAAGGGTATTGTCGTGCTTAATGTTGATCGGCGTATCGATGCCGTGCAGGATCATATTTGTCGTGCAGAGCATATGTGGCAGAGCCTTTTTCTCGACACCTTGAATGCTGGAGATGAGGGTTTCCTCGTCCTGAGCAGACTTAACGTATTTATCGCGTTTATGGTCGATTGTGCAAGCTAGAAAGCCGCCTGTGCCGCATGCCGGATCAAGAACCGAATCTTCCAGCTTTGGATCAACTCGGTTTACAATGAACTGAGTGACGGCACGGGGGGTATAGAACTCGCCTGCGTTACCAGCGCTTTGAAGATCCTTGAGAATCTGCTCGTAGATGCTGCCAAATGTGTGGCGATCTTGCGTGTTGTTGAAGTCGATCTCACTGATCTTGTTGATGACTTGACGCATCAACGTACCGGATTTCATATAGTTGTATGCATCTTCGAAGACATTCCGTATGACCCGAGCGCGATTTCCATTTGGGCCCTCGAGGACGAGTTTGTCTTTCAGCGTTGGGAACAACTGCAGGTTGACGAAATCATAGAGAGCGTTGCCGGTCATTCCTTCGGAGTCTGCGGCCCAATTTCGCCACCGCAAGTGCTCGGGAATCGGGGATTTGTAATCATCTTCGAGTAACTCGATTTCGGCCTCTCTGTCATCATAGATTTTGAGAAAGAACATCCAGACGAGTTGGCTGATGCGCTGGGCGTCGCCGTCGACACCGACATCTTTGCGCATAATGTCCTGAATTGATTTTATGGTTCCCGATACGTTGCTCATGCTGAAATGTCTTGGTTGAAGAGTTGTTGTTGGAGTTCTTGAAGGGCGGCTTCGTATTTTGCTTTTCCGCCAAAGACATTGTTGATGATTTCGACGGGCGTACCCATTCGGTCGAAAGGTGTGAGCTTGAGAACCTTTGGGCTTTCTATCGTTAACACGCCTTCGTCGGCATATTTTTCCAACAGTGCTTCGAGGACGGCTCGGGCTTTATCGCCGTACTTGGTGAAGTAATCGCGCTTTTTAACGTTGTCTGCTCGTTCCCGGCGGGTGAGGGGAGGCGCATCGTAAGCGATGTGGCAGATAAGGTCGAAATCGCCGTAATCTTTGCCTACTTCCAAGGCAAGTTTGGGAAGTTCGATGCCGTATTCTTCCAATTCTTTGACGATGGCCTCCTTCTTCTTAGCAGTGTTCCACTTGTTGATGAATTCATCAAGGGAGGCGTACTCCTTTCGGATGCTCATGCGGCTGTAGTCACTGTACGACTCGGTGATCATTTTCCCGTCTTCGCCCCGGTATTCAACAGTTCTAGCGAGAATGTTGACTTCAACTCCTGCTACGTGGATTTTTTTAGCTCCCGAAGTATCGTCGTCATCGTCGTCTTCATCCTCGGGGGGCAAAGGAGGATCTGGTGGCACAGGATCGTCATCACCATCGGGCTCGTAGATGACCACGGGGTCACCGTCGAAGTCCGGATCCTTAAACAGTTCGGTAGCGTTCTTAAAATCCATGACAGTAAAGTAGTATTTGTCGTAGTCTTCCTCAATACGTGTGCCCCGGCCAACTATCTGCTTGAAGGTAGTCATGGATTTGATAGTTTTATCCAAGACAATGAGCTTGCACGTTTTGGCATCTACTCCTGTAGTGAGGAGCTCGGAAGTAGTCGCGATGACCGGAAATTTGGACTCAGGATCGATAAAGTTGTCTAGTTCGGCCTTCCCCTCCACACTGTCACCTGTTATACGCATGACATACTTGGGATTGTCTAGCGCGAGCCTGCCAGCTGCATTAGTGATGGCCACACGCATGCGCTCGGCGTGGTCGATATCCTCGCAGAAAATGATAGTTTTCGAGAAGGGATCTGTGGCGTTGAGGAGTTCCATAACACACTTCGCAACAAGTTTGGTGCGCTGGTTAAGCACCAATACTCGATCCATATCCACTTGATTGTAAGTGCGATGTTCAATGTCCTTGCCGAGGTCATCGGTCATCCCTGGTTCAGGAGTCCAGCCGATGAGATCCTTGTCAAGATGGTAGCGAACGACTTTGTAAGGTGCGAGGAATCCGTCTTCAATGCCTTGCTTGAGCTTATACGTGTAAACCGGCTCCCCAAAATAAGTGATGTTGGAGGCGTATTTGGTTTCCCTGGGAGTTGCGGTTAGGCCAATCTGAATAGCGCCAGAGAAATATTCAAGGATTTCTCGCCAAGCGGAATCTTCTGATGCGCTACCGCGATGGCATTCGTCGATGACGATGAGGTCGAAGAAATCGCGAGATACATTCTTGAATATCTTGTCCTCGGGGTCTGGCCCGGTGAGGGCTTGGTAGAGACCAAGGTAAATCTCGTATGAAGGATCGATCTTTCTGTTCTTAATTTTGGTCATGACTGCACCAAATGGTTTAAAGTCATTGACTAGTGTTTGGTCGGCGAGGACATTTCGGTCAACCAGAAACAGGGTGCGTTTTGCCTTCTTTGCCTTCCACAGTCGCCATATGATCTGAAAGACGGTGTAAGTCTTACCCGTACCAGTGGCCATGACTAAAAGCAGGCGATTGTCACCCTTGGCTACTGCCTCAATGACGAGGTTTATCGCTTCGCTTTGGTAGTAGCGTGGTTCTTTGCCATATGCGTCAATATGATACGGCTCAAGGACGAGTTCCTCTTCGTCTTCCTCGATATTTCTGTGCTTTTTGTATCGCTTCCAAATCTCAATCGGTGAGGGAAATGATTCGAGAGGGAATTGGCATTCAATGTCCTCATCCTGGCCAGGAACTTTGTTGTGCGAGGCAAATGCATCTCCGTTGGAACTGAATGCGCTGGGTACGTTGAGAATGCATGCATACCCAAGAGCTTGTTGCATCCCATGGCTTACTGAACTGTTGTTGTCCTTTGCTTCAACTATGGCAATAGGAACGCCAGCCTCTTTAAGCAAGACGTAGTCCGCGAATTTCTTCTTCTTCTTGTTACGGGAAGACAGGTTGCCGCGAACGATCACCGGCCCTGGCGTAAGCGTAACTTCGCGCCGAATCTGCGTGAGTTGATCCCATCCAGCATTTTTGATTGCAGGAGTAATGAAGAGATCGCAGATATCGATTTCACTGAGTCGCTTTTTTTCCTCATTAGTCATATAGTAACTTGCTCTCCTTGAGAATAAGTGAGGGCTCGACCAGCCTCGATGCAGATTCTACGTAGGCTTCCTTGGTAATTGGGGAGCTGTTGGAAAAGTCGGCCCAATAAGCAATATGGGGAGTGAATGAGCGCTAGTCGCATGAAGGGATTTATAGAAGCCACCGACAAAATGGTGATGGAGAAAATCGTTATTATTGCGAGCATCTTGACTCCTGGCACCTCAAACCTCTCTATGATAGCGTAAGTATTTGAACGATAGTATTGAGCGCATTGATAATCTCACGATATTGTGTGGGACTTGTGTTGTCAGCCAAGTTAACTTAGTACGCTTTAAAACGAGGAGGATCGGTTAAAGGAGCCCTCTTCTATGTTGGCGGGCCAACAGCACATGCGTTCTCTGGAGGCACCTTGCTAAGGTTGCCGTTCAATGAGTGAAATCAAGAATTAGATCACTTAGTTTAATTGGCAAAGATTCTTGCTAAATTTTTTTACACACTCATTTACACACTTTTCCAATATTCACTTGCAAAAAAACCGCCTTGATGGGCGGTTTTAGATTCAAATTCGTGGTGGGCCGTACAGGGCTCGAACCTGTGACCCGCTGATTAAGAGAGGGGGAACGAAGTATTTTCTATCGAAAACGATCATTTGGTCTAGACTCTAGTGAAAAGTTTGGCGTGCAACGCTTCAAATCTGGCGCTCTTTTTCGTATGATGAGCTTGACAGGAGGATGATGCAAATTACGACGAGTTCATGTCCGACCTGCAAAAAAGCCGCGAAAGTTATCACGCGGCATTCATGGAAGGGCTTGAAGCCAGTGGTTACAAATCCTTAGACGCTGCCGAAGCTTCTTGGAAGAACTTCCGTGCTTCACTCGGTTCCATCGGCGACCAAGTTTCCGGATCCCAAAGATCGGGCGTAGACGAGGGGCGTTTAATCAACCTACCGTCGCAGTTGCGCGACCAAGCAATATTTCCGGAAACCACTACAACTACCGACGGATTGGAATCAGCGAACCAGCCACCAAATCTCTCAGAAATTCTCGACACCTCCATTAGTAATGATAACACAGATTCCGGAAATGTTTCAGTTCATCAAGCCATCCAATCATCCCCACCAGTCATCCGAGACCTGGAGTAATGCAAATATTGTTCGACGAAGCTATCACCTTAGTTCCTGAAAGCGGGAGAATCTTCGCCGAAATGAAGGCAGTTTACGAGCCGGTATTCGACCGTGCGATGCTGGCAATGGAGTCGTTAACTAATTCACGGAATGTCTCTTCCGAGACTTCCCTGAATTCCTCGGGAATTCCAAGTGGCGAGTACAGCTCGTCTTCGGTTCGCACATCAAGCGTTCCGCCGTATGCACAAAATACATCTCCACCCACCAGCCAAGCCCAAGGCGATTCGGCTCTATCAAAGAATGATGTTCTTTCGGGGAATACAACCTCCGAGACCAATCTTCCTTCCATAACTGATACCTCCATTAGTAATGTTAACACAAGTGTCAGAGATGTTCCAGTTCCGCGAGCGTTACACTCATCACGCTAGTCAACCGCTATTTGGCAAAAAATGGTAACCGACGATCTGGATGATGAAAACGGCCCGAAAACGGTTGACTCCGGAAGAAAGAACGAGCAGTCCATTTCTTCAAAAGAGAGAAAAGGATCGCAAGAATTGGAGTTGTTGGCGGAGACTGAAGGCGGTAGGCGAACAGATAGCAAAGTATGTGCCGGAAGAGGACATTCTGACGAACAATCACGATGCAATCTGGATCGACAAGAAGACTCCGTAGTCTCCCAATCGAGCCGGTGGGTCTATGGACATGCCGATACTAAGTAAAAATTCAATTACACACTCAATTACACACTTTCGCAAATTTCACTAACAAAAAAACCGCCCCACAGGACGGTTTTAGGTTCAAATTTGTGGCTGCCGCTGTAAGATTCGAACTTACGACCCGCTGATTAACAGTCAGCTGCTCTACCACTGAGCTAAGCGGCAACTTGGTTTAAGAAGATACCCTACTCATCTTTGGTTGGATAGGATTTTTGCTTTAGAGTCGGGTCGTTTTTTGTTCAATTTTCCGATTAATGGTCGTAAGCGGTTGAGACAGAAACGTGTTTGAATCGGTCGAAATCGGCTTTGACCGATTCTAGTTTTCCCATTGCTCGGATGAGTGCATCTTCGCCAAGGATGAGTCTAAGTGGGGGGTTTTCTTCTTGAACGATGGCGATCATAGCGTCGCAAGCTTTTTCAGGGTCTCCAGGTGGAATTGCGTTCGGGTTGTGGAGCCAAGAGAAAGTTGCTTCCATCTGTTCGTTATAGGCGGCAATCCTGTTTTCCGTAATTCTGATGCTGGCGGCATCTTTGAATCTCGTGTTGAACGCTCCTGGTTCGATCAAGGTGACTTTTATTCCGAAGTCTTTGACGGATGCGGCGAGCCCTTCTGAGATTGCTTCTACGGCGTGTTTGCTTGCGGCATAGATCGGGAATGTGGCACTGGCGACGAGTCCGGCAATGCTTGAGATGTTGAGAATATGTCCAGAATTTTGTTTTCGCATTTGAGCGATGATAGGGCGAGAGACGTTGAGAAGTCCGAAGACATTTGTATCGAATTGTGCGCGGGCTTCTGCATCTGTGATTTCTTCGATAGTGCCGACGAATCCGTAGCCAGCGTTGTTGACGAGGACATCAATTTTGCCAAAGGTTCGAATTGCTTCGCTGACCGCGTAGTCGATTTGAGATTGGTTGGTAACGTCGAGTTCGGGTGTGATTAGTTGGTTAGCGTATTCTGATTTGAGTTCGCTGAGAACTTCGGGTTTACGAGCGGTTGCAACGACGTTTTGCCCTTGGGCTAGGAGTTTTTCAGTAAGAATTCTTCCGAATCCGGCGGATGCTCCGGTGATGAACCAGGTTTTTGTGGGCATGATCTCATACTCTCATACGATGAGATATTGATATCCGTTCTCTCTATGATTGGTGAAGTGCCGAAGAAGAAGTCTCCGGCACAATTATGCGACCGCTACTGTTACTTCTTGCGTTTCTTCAAGAATGCAATAAGAGCGGGGGCGATGAGGAGAGTAGCCGGTTCGGGAACGGCTTGTGCTCCGATGAGATTTTGGTAAATGTTGCCATTTTGTCCGTGCGATGTTGCGTTGTAAACGCTGATCGTTAGGTTTTCTGGTCCTCCGGAGTTAATGAGGGATTGATATTCACTAAATTTCGTTGCCACGCTGGAGCCGATGTTGACTCCTTTGAAGTTGCCGGTGTTCAGCCCATCACCGCCATCAACAACGACATCCCAAAGGGCGAGCTGAAATGCTGCGGCTTCAGTTGACGTATCGAGCGTGCTCCAGAAGTTGGTCATCAGGTTGCTCACTTTCGCGCTGTTGGCGACAGTTGAGACTCCTTGAATATTGACACCGTAGGTGTCGCCGAAATGGTTCGCATGGTCGAGGTCAACGCAGTAAAGGGCGATCGGATTAGCTCCATCGACTCGGACGCTTTGGGCGCCAGCGAGGACATTTTGGTTGTTGCCGTTGTAATTAATGGTGACAGCTTGTGATAGGCCGGGAACCATTGATTCAATTTTGAGAGTCGTTGCATGTGCTCCGGTTAGGAGTCCTGCGACAAGAATTGTTGTGAATGAGAGTTTTTTCATTAATTGCACCTCAAGAGCCAGTCGAAGTGGTTTTTCACTTCGTTTGCAACCATTGAAAGCACGCAAAAGTCGTGCCGCGAATGCAAAACCCTCAAACAATTTGTTAATTTATAAGTTCAAATAGTTCATTTGGCTTGTCAAGACTGGAATGAATTCTTTTATGCGGGATGGTTGAATGAACTGCGGAAATGGACTTTTGAAGGGTATTTTGTAGGCATGGCGAATTGGAGTGGTGTTTTCCCAGCGATGACGACACAGTTTAAACAGGGTGGGGCATTGGATTTGGAGGGAACGGCGCGGCATATTGAAGTGATGTTGGCGAGTGGGGTTCAGGGTTTGGTGTTGCTGGGGAGTTTGGGTGAGAACAATACGTTGAGCCGGGATGAGAAGATTTCGGTGATTGAATGTGCAGTTGAGGTTAGCAATGGTCGGGTGCCGGTGGTGAGCGGGGTGAGCGAGCTTTCGACGGAATTTGCTTGCGATTATGTTCGGGCGGCTCAGAGGGCGGGTGCAGATGGCTTTATGGTTTTGCCGGCCATGGTTTATCACTCGGATGAGCGGGAGACTTTGGCGCATTTTTCGGCGGTGGCGAATGCAAGTGACCGGCCGATTATTATCTATAACAATCCGATTGCTTACAAGGTGGACGTTACTCCGTTAATGCTAGAGGAATTGGCGAAGGAAGAGAAGTTTGTTGCGATTAAGGAATCGAGCGGGGATACTCGGCGGATTACGGATTTGTTCAATCAAGTGGGGGATCGGTTTACGGTATTTGCGGGAGTTGACGACTTGATTATGGAGTGCGTGATGCTTGGTGCCACAGGTTGGATTGCGGGGATTGGGCTTGCAGTTCCGGAGGAGAATCAGCTGATTTGGAAGTTGATGATGGCGGGCAAGTGGGAAGAAGCTCGCGAGGTTTATCGATGGTACACGCCGCTGATGCACCTTGATGTCGGCAACAAATTTGTTCAGTGCATTAAGTTGGCGATTCAGGAAGCGGGATTGGGGAGCGAGTGGGTGCGGGCACCGCGATTGGAGTTGGTGGATGATGAGCGGGCAAAGGTCATGAAGATAATTGAGCAGGCATTGGCTAATCGTCCACAATTGGCTTGACGATGCAAAAGTTTCGGGCGATTGATTCCCATAGTGGTGGTGAACCGACACGGGTGGTTTTTGGCGAATCGCTGGGTTTAATTGGGAATTCGATGGCGGAGATTCGGGCGGAATTTGCGGCGCGGTTTGATGATTTGCGTTCGGCGTTTGTTTGTGAGCCGAGGGGGAGTGATATTTTGGTTGGGGCGTTGTTGGTACCGGGTTTTGAGCATCAGTGGGGGGTTGTGTTTTTTAACAATGTGGGGATGTTGAATATGTGCGGACATGGGACGATTGGAGTGGCAGAGACTTTGCTCTTTTTGGGGGAATGGGGGGTGGGGGATCATGTTTTGGAGACTCCGGTGGGTGATGTCGGCGTAAGGATCAATGCTGACCGTACGGTTGAATTTGCGAATGTTCCGAGTTTTGTTGGGGCGCGGTCGGTCGAAGTGAGGTTGTCGGATCGAGTGGTGACGGGTGATGTTGCTTGGGGTGGAAATTGGTTTTATTTGTGCGACGATCATGGACTTTCGATTGATTTAGGAAATTTGGGTGAATTGACGCGGGTGAGTGAGGATATTCGGCGGTTTTTGCTTAGGGAGGGTATTCGAGGGAGTGATGGGGGGGAGATTGACCATGTAGAACTGGTGGTGAAGCAGGAGGGTGGGGCGAAGAACTTTGTGTTGTGTCCGGGTTTGGCCTATGACCGGAGTCCTTGTGGGACGGGGACGAGTGCGAAGTTGGCCTGTTTATATGAGAGAGACACGATTCAGCCTGGAGAGATTTGGCGGCAGGAAAGTGTGACGGGGAGTGTTTTTGAAGGTTGGGTAGAAATTATTGATGGAAAGTGTATTCCTCATATTCGGGGGCGGGCTTTTATAACTGCAGAGACGGAGCTGATATTGGATCCTGATGATCCGTTGCGATTTGGTTTCACGGGGGTGCAATTTTGAGCGGATCAGTCGTTATCATTGGAGGCGGGATAGTTGGGCTTTGTTCGGCGTTTTATTTAAGTGAGTGGGGTTGGGAGGTGACGATTTTAGAGCGGGGTTCGCTTGAAGACTTTGGTGCGAGTTATGGGAATAGTGGTTTTATTGTGCCGAGCCATTTTGTGCCTTTGGCTTCGCCGGGGACATTGAAATTGGGCATGAAGTTAATGTGGAATCCGGCTGGTCCTTTGGGGATGAAGTGGAGTTCGGAGTTATTGAGGTGGAATTTGATGTTTATGAAGTCGGCAACGGCTGATCATGTGGAACGGGTGGGTCCGCTGATTCGCGATTTGAATTTGGAAAGCCGGCGGCTTTATCAGGTAATGGGCAAGGATTTGGGGTGGGAGGACATGCCGAAGATGCGGGGGATGTTGATGGTGGCATCGAAACCAGGGACGGTTGGCGAACTGCACCATATGGTGGATAAGGCGATAGAATATGGATTGAAAGCAGAGAAGCTGGATGAGATGGGGGTTGCTCAGCGGGCGAAGGGGATTGAAGTTCGGAGTCCTGGCGGATGTTTCTTTGCTGGGGATGCGGATTTGAACCCGGGGATTGTGATGCGGCGGCTCGGGGGATTTTTGCGAGCTCAGGGGGTTGAGATTGTTGAGAACTGTGAGGTGACAGAGATTCGGAAAGACGGGCACCATATCACGCGGGTTTTGGCGGGGGATCGTGAGTTTCGGGCGGATGAGTTTGTGGTTGCTTCGGGGGTTTGGAGCGGGCGAATGGTTGACGACTTGCGGATTGATTTGCCTTTGATTCCAGGGAAGGGTCAGCACATGACATTGGAGAAGGCTCCGGTTGAGCCGGGTTTGCCGATGCTTTTGGAAGATGCGCGGGTGGCGGTGACTCCGCTCGGGGACGGGGTTGTTCGGTTTGGGGGAACGATGGAATTGGGGGCTTGGTCAGGGAAGTTGAATCAGCGTCGGCTTGAGGGGATGAAGCGGGCGATTGGACAGGTCTTGCCGCAGTTTAAGGGTCAGTTTGGGGGGGCGAAGACTTGGGCTGGGTTACGGCCGTGTTTGCCAGATGGTTTGCCGGCGATTGGTCGAGCGGGGGGCTATTCGAACCTATTCTTGGCGACGGGTCATGCTATGATGGGGATGAGCTTGGGCCCGATTACGGGTTTGGCGGTTGCAGAGAGTTTGAGTGGAGCGAAATTGACGGTGCCGATCCATGCGCTGTCTCCGGATCGGTTTAAGAAATGATTGCGTTACTTGGTTCACAGTTGATTGGCTCGCGGACATCGCGGGATGGGGATGGAAATTTGCATGGCATTGATCCGACGACAGGCAAGGAGTTGCAACCGGCGTTTGTAATTGCGACTCATGATGAGGTTGATCGAGCGGTTAAGAAAGCGGTGGATGTGGCAACGAAGTTTGCGCGCATTAGTGGCAGAGTGAGAGCGCGGTTTTTGCGCCGGATTGCGGATGAGATTGAGGCGCTGGGGAGTGATTTGATTGAGCGGGCGGTGGCTGAAACGGCTTTGCCAGAAATGCGAATCATGGGTGAGCGGGGCCGAACTTGTGCTCAGCTCCGGATGTTCGCGGATGTAGCAGAGGAGGGTAGTTGGGTGGATGCGCGGATCGATTTGGCCCAGCCTGATCGGTCGCCATTGCCGAAGCCGGACATTCGACGGATGCTGGTTGGTTTGGGGCCGGTCGCGGTTTTTGGTGCGAGTAATTTTCCGCTGGCCTTTTCGGTCGGCGGTGGGGATACAGCGAGTGCTTTGGCGGCGGGTTGCCCGGTGATTTGCAAAGCACATCCGAGTCATCCGGGTACAAGCGAGATGGTAGGTCGGGCGATTGTGAAGGCGGCGGTGGGAGAAGGGATGCCGGATGGTGTTTTTTCTCTGGTGCAAGGAGGGGTTGAGGTTGGGGAGTGGCTCGTTCAGCATAAGGGGATTAAGGCAGTTGGTTTTACAGGGAGTTTGCGGGGTGGCCGTGCTTTGTATGACATGGCGAGCCGACGGGCAGAGCCAATTCCAGTTTTTGCGGAGATGGGGAGTGTGAATCCGGTTTTTGTTTTGCCGGGGGCGCTTTCGGGGAAAGTCGATGCGGTGGCGACGGGTTATGCGACTTCATTAATGATGGGGGTTGGGCAGTTTTGCACGAATCCGGGGATTTTGGTGGGAATTGCGGGGAATGATTTTGACCAATTGGTGGCATCAATTGCGGACCATGTTCGGGGGGCTGATCCGGGGGTGATGCTGAATCGAGGGATTTGTGATCATTATTCGATGATGGTGACGGAGCGAGGTCGGCATGACGCGGTGAAGATTGAGGGGATGGGGAATGGTTCGAGTTCGGGATTGGCGAGTGGGGTGGTATTTTCGACAAGTGCGGGTGAGTTTTTGGTGGATCAAAGTTTGCAGGCGGAAGTTTTTGGGCCGGCGGCGTTGATTGTCCGGTGTTTGAACCATGATGAGATGCTGGCGGTGGTTGGGGTTTTGGATGGTCAGTTGACGGGGACGATTATGATGGGTGAAGGGGATGACGAATTGGCGTTGCAAGTGCATAACCGTTTGGTGGATAAGGTGGGTCGGGTGATTTTTAATGGTTATCCGACGGGGGTTGAGGTTTGTGACGCGATGCAGCATGGCGGGCCTTATCCGTCGACTTCGGATTCTCGGTTTACGAGTGTTGGTCGTTCGGCAATTTTGCGTTGGGCTCGTCCGGTGGCTTGGCAGGGTGCTCCGCAGGGGTTGTTGCCGGAGGAGTTGCGGGACGGGAATCCAAGGGGGATATTGCGGCGGGTTGATTCGGTTTACGGTCGGGAGTAGCGATTCGAACCCCACCCCTTCCCCTCCCCTGTAATGGGAGGGATGGTTAGCGAATAATTTAGAAATGCGAGCGTGTCATTAGGTTGGATGACACTTTGGTTAAAACTAGTGTTACACAGAGGTGATTATTTGATCTTTGCAAGCATTTCGTCGACATGAGGTTGGAATTCGGTCCAAGTGAGTCGTTCCATTTGCGAGCCGGAGGCGACGATTGTTTTGTGGGGTTCGATGTGGTAGCCCCAGCGTTTGTGGGGGGTGGGGCCGAAGGCGATGAGGGCGGGGGTTCCGCAGGCGACGCTATAGTGGCTGAGTCCGCCATCGGGGGTAATGAGGAGGTCGAGCGACTTCAGAACTCCCGCCATTTCGGAGAGTTTGAATTTGGCGACGAGATCAACAAGGGGTTCCTTTTTGAGGGGGCTGCAATAAATTTCGTCACCGGGGCCCCCGAGCATGGCGACTTTGTGTCCTTTATCGACCAAGTGGTGGATAGTCTTGCGAAGGGTTTCGGTGGGGATGAGTTTTTGGGGCCACGTTCCGCCGGGGACGATGCCGATGGTTGCGCCTTGGAGAGCTTCTTGAGCTTTGGCGATGGATTCGGTGCTGGCGGGGAGGGTGGCGGTTTTATCGGTGCTGAGTCCGACGAGCTGGGCGAATTTGTCCATGCGCTCGAATTCGGCGAGGTCGGGAGAGTAGGGGAGTTTGTGGGTGAGAAGGAAGCCTCGGCCTTCGGTGCATTCGCCGACTCGTTCGGGGATTTTTGCGAGTTTGCAGAGGAGGGCGGATCGGAATGAGGGGCGGAGGATAAAAGCGGTTTGGAAGTTTTGGGCTTGGAGTTCTTTGGCTCGGCGGGAGATTTCGCCGATTGATTTAGGGGCTTGGGGATCGGTGAAGGTGATTTGGCCTTCGAGTTCTTGGAAAAGGAAACGGTAGGGTTCGCCGGCGTTGCTGTGGAGGTCGTAGTTTTGAGCGAGGGTTCGGTGGAGGGGGATGCTCAGGATTGTGTCGCCGAGGCGTGCGGGGTGGGTGATGAGGAGGGCCTTGGGTTTGGACATCGGCGTCTGCTGAAGTGAATTCCTAATTTACCTGGGAACAGATATTCGAACTGAATAGAAAACCCCGGTGTCCTTTGTGGAATTCCGGGGAATCTAGTTTTTTGGATCGTCTTTGTTAGCTGCGTGATTCGATTGGCGGATAGGCGAGATCGAGGGCACCGGTGTAGATGCAGCTTGGACGGATGAGGCGGTTGTCATCGAGTTGTTCGATGGCGTGGGCACTCCAACCACTAACGCGGGCGATCACGAAGATCGGGGTGTAGAGTTCGATGGGAATACCGAGCAGGTAGAAAGCGTATGCAGCGGGGAAATCTACGTTGGGGTAGATGTTCTTTTCTTCGCGCATGATTTTTTCTAAGATGTCGGCGATATCGCCCCAATTGGTGTTGCCTTTGCGTCGACCAATTTCTTTTGCGACTTCGGTGAGATAGATGGCTCGTCCGTCACCGACTTTGTATTCGCGGTGACCGAAGCCCATGATTTTTTTCTTGGTTGCGAGAGCGTCTCGGATCCAAGGCTCAGCGTTTTCGGGGGTGCCGATTTCCATGAGCATCTGCATGGCTTCTTCGTTTGCGCCGCCGTGAAGTGGGCCTTTGAGGGTGCCGATGCCGGTGACGATTCCGCTGTAGAGGTCGCTTAGGGTTGCGACGCAGACTCGGCAAGCGAAGGTTGATGCATTGTAGGTGTGCTCAGCGTAGAGGGTGAGCGCGGCATCCATGACGAGTACGGTGTAGTCGTCTTGTTCTTCGCCATGGAGCATATAGAGGAAGTTTGCGGCGGTTTTGAGGCCAGCTTTAGGAGCGATTGGCTCTTTTCCGTTGGCAATTCTATATGCGGCAGTTGCGATAGTGGACGCTTTTGCGGTGATTCGAATTGCTTTGCGGACGTTCGCTTCGTGGTTGGTTGGATCGTCTTGGTTATAGTCAGCATCGAAGCCAGCGAGGACGCTATAGCCAACTTTGAGCATGTCCATTTGATGGGTACCGGGAGCACAGGCTCGGAGAGCATCAATAACTTGGCTTGGAATTGCTCGTTCGGCATCGAGGGTTTTGTTGAAAGCGTCGAGTTCGGATTGGTTGGGGAGTTCGCCTTTGATCAATAGGTAGGCAGTTTCTTCGAATGATCCTTTTGATGCGAGGTCGTGGACGTTATAGCCTCGGTACTCGAGCCGACTTTCTTCGACGGTAATTTTAGAAATTGCGGTAACGCCGCCAATGACTCCTTGGAGTCCGGGGCTGTAGTCGGGATAAGTTGTTGCGCTCATGTTTCTCGAGTCTCTTAGTTTTTGTCGGGATTTTTACCAGGGAATATTACGGTTCCCTCTTTGGTTGGGTGAGTTTACCTATGGAGTTTTTTGAGATCGGGTGCGCCCGGGACTGCGTTTATTGTGGCTTGGCATAAGACTCATCTTTAGCATTGAATTTGGCGTAGTCAATGGTTTCGTAGAGCTGGGCGCGGGATCTCATTTTGTCGATGTATCCGGCTTGGGTACCGGTTTCGAGGAGGTCGGCGTAGAATTCTTCGACAGCTTTGAGCATGACTCGGAGGGATGTGACGGGGAAGATGACCATTTGGTAGCCGAGGTTGTTGAATTGGTCGGCGGTGATGAGCGGGGTTTTGCCGAATTCGGTCATGTTGGCGAGGAGGGGGACGCCGGGAAGGGCGGCGCGGAATTGGGAGAATTCGGATTCGGATTCGAGACCTTCGGGGAAGATGGCGTCAGCTCCGGCTTGGACATAGGCTTTGGCTCGGTTGATGGCATCTTCGATTCCGTGGGTGCTACGAGCATCGGTGCGGGCGATGATGAGGAAGCTGGGCTCAGATTTGTGGTCGATGGCGGCGCGGATCTTTGCTTGCATTTGGCTGGTTTCGATGACTTCTTTGCCATCGAGGTGCCCGCAGCGTTTGGGGGAGACTTGGTCTTCGAGGTGGATTCCGGCGAGTCCGGCGCGTTCCATTTCGATGACGGTTCGGGCGACATTCCAGACATCGCCGAAGCCGGTGTCGGCGTCGCAGATGATTGGGACGGGAGCGACTTGGCAGGCGCGGGCGGCGGTAGAGGTGAGTTCTTCGGGGGTAATAACGGCGATATCGGGGAGTCCGGTGAGGTTATTGGTGATGGCTCCTCCACTGAGGTAGATGGCCTGGGCGCCTTGTTTGTGGGCAGCGAGAGCGGTGAGGGCACTGAATGCTCCGGGCATCACGACGATTTGGTTTTGCCAGAGGTTCCGGAGGAGTTGTCCGGGTGATTTGAGGAGCGGATGGAGCATGGTGGGAGGTTACCTGGGGACCAAAGATGTCGTAGAATATGGGTTATGCGAATTCCGCAAGGTCTGGAAGGTGTCCTGAGCTTAGATGCAGAACTGATGCATGGCGAGTTGTGCTTTGTGGGAACACGTGTTCCGCTCGGAGTTTTGCTGGACAATTTGCAGGATGGTATGTCGGTGGACGACTTTTTGATCCACTATCCGTCGGTCTTGTCGAGTCAGGTTGATGCAGTGTTGGCTTGGGAGCATCGACAGTTAAGGGTTGCGGCAGGTTTGGACAAAGCTGGTTGATGAAAATTTTGCTTGATGAAAATGTTCCCGAGGCGTTTGGGCATATTTTGAGGGAATATGAAACTCATCATGTCGTTCGGCTTGGTTGGGCCGGAACCAAGAACGGGAAACTTTTGAAGCGGGCTGAAGAACTTGGTTACAATGCTCTTATTACTCAGGATAAAGGTTTTGAGTATCAGCAAAATATGTCGGAACGTACTATTTCAATCATCATTGTGAGGCCAAAGTCGCAAGGATTAGCGGCCCTAACAACACTTTCATCCCGACTAATTATAACTTTGTCTCGCATCCAGCCTGGTTCAGTTTATCTGCTAAGTGATGACGAGTAATGGAACGGACATTTTAGTTGCATGGATTTTCGCCCAATCGAATCGAGGTTAGTTTAGTGGAGTTTGGTCTGGGGAAAATACGAGTAGGAAAGGAAAGGGTTAAGTAGATATACTAGACGTGTGGATGCTATTTGGATTTTGACGGCGGCTTTGGTGGGAGTGATTGTCGGCGGTTTGGGAGTTTGGTTATTGTTGCGGGGGAAGGATTCGGGTGTATTTGCGGAGTCGGCGGAGTTGCGGGGGCGAATTGAGGGGATGGTTCGGGATTTGGCCACGGCGGAAAGTGAGGCGACAATTCGGGGAGATCGGATTGTTGAGCTGGAGGAAGAGCTTTCGAGGGTTGAAGATGAGTACCGTGAGTTGCAAAGCCGTTTCCATTTACTTGATGTGAAGTTTGGGAGCTTGGTTAGTGAAGCCGATGAGCGGGAGAAATCCTATTTGGCCCGAATTGAAGAACTTAAGAAGATGGAAGTCTCGTTGAAAGAGACTTTTGAGAATTTGAGCAACAAGGCGTTGCGTGACAGCTCAGATGAGCTTTTGAAGCAGTCGAAGGCGGTTTTGGATCGATATCGAGAGACGGATGAGGAGCTTACGAAATCGAAGAATCAAGAGATCGAGAAAATGCTCTTGCCGGTTCAAGGTGAGTTAAAGAAGTTAGAAGAATTGAGCCGGACATTGGAGAATGAACGGGTGAAAGAAACAACTTCGCTGAGGGATCAATTGGTGGCTTTGACGAGCGGCACGGGGAAACTGATTTCGGCTTTGCAGGGCAATGGCAGCGCCGGGAAATGGGGCGAAGTTCAGTTGCGGCGGATTGTTGAACTAGCTGGCCTGCAGGAAGGGCGCGACTTTGTTGAGCAGACGGCCTTGGAAGGCAGTGAAGGGGCTTTGCGACCAGATATGCAGGTTTTCTTGCCGGGTGGTCGGACGATGATCATTGACTCGAAGGTGCCAATTCAGGACTTGGATGCCCTAGAAGCAGCGGACGAAGATGCAAGAAAGGGAATGTCTCTGGCAATTTCTAGTCGGGTGATGGACTATGCAAAGGGTTTGAATAAGCGTGACTATGCGAAGCTTGAGAGCGCGCCCGACTTTGTAGTTATGTTTATAGCAAGTGAGTCTGCTTTCCGAATGGCGGTTGAAGGGAAATCGGGTTTGATTGAAGATGCGATGAATCTGAACGTGGTGGTTGCGACTCCTTCGACTTTGCTCCCACTTTTGAAGGCGGTGAATTACGGTTGGCGGCAAGAGCGGCTAGCGAAAGAAGCTCGGAATATTCAGCAATGGGGCAAAGATTTGTACGATGCCTTGGTCGTCATGAAGGGGCACTATGATGATCTGGGGCGAAAGATTGATTCGGTAGGTAAGAGTTACAACAAGTTTGGCGGATCGCTTGACCGGACGGTTATCCCGAAGGCTCGGAAGATGGCAGAGGCGGGATTGCCGGTAAAAGAAGAGATTGTTGAAACGGCGGTGGTTGAGTTTAGTGAAAGGGAGTTGCGGGCGGGGGATTTTCTTCCGGCGATTGAGTCGGACCAGTTGAGTTTGGAATAGCCCGGGGCGGAGGCGCTTTAGCGCCGAGGGCGTGGCATCGGGCCGGGCTCTGTAAAAAAGAAATCCCCTTTGATTTTCAAAGGGGATTTTCATTATTTTTGCTTTTGATTTATTCGCCTTCGTTGTTCATTTGATCGGTGCTGCCTCCGCCGGCATTTGCGGCGGCGTTTTTGGCGGCAGATTTTGCGGCTTGACCAACTCCACCTCCGCCACCGCCGGAGCCTTGGAGGTTATCGGTTCCGGTCACAGGGGCAAGACCGCCTGCCCCTGCTCCTTGGATTTGGATTCCTGAGTCGCCGCCGGTTGGGGCATTACTCGTTGACGAAGGAGTTCCGGTTTCGCCGGTGGTACCGGTCGGTGCGCCCTGGGTTGTGCCAGAGCCGTCGACTTTGCCTTCTGGTTCGGGATTTTGGCATCCGATCAGGGCGAAGGAGGCAAATAGTGACATGGCGATGAGGAGCTTCTTCATAGGCACATTGTATCTTTTATTTTCAAGGTGCTAAAAAATTAGCGAAAAGATTTGCATTCTGTTGTTGTATGTGCTATATTTTTAGCAGGAGAATAAAAATGAAGATTCTTTCGAAGCGTGAGCAGGAGATTATGGAGTTGATTTACCGTATGGGTCGGGGATCGGTTACCGATGTTTTGGAGGGGTTGGCGAGTCCACCAAGTTACAGTTCGGTTCGGGCGCTTTTGAAGATTCTGGAGGACAAAGGTCAGTTGGGTCACGAGGAGGTAGAAGGCAAGTACGTTTACTATCCTTTGCAGAATAAGAAGTTGGCGGGGAGGGGGATGCTTTCGCGGGTGGTAGAAGCATTTTTTGGAGGCAGTCATGGGGCGGCGGCTTTGAGTTTGTTAGGGGATGAGCGTTTGAAGTTGAGTGAGGCTGAGATTGCGGAGCTTGAAGTATTGATATCCCGAGCGAAGGAGGGGTCGAAGTGAATTTGTGGAGTGCGACGATGCAGGCGATTCCGGTGATGTCGCTCTTTGCGGGAGCGATTGGTTTGTTGATTTGGTTAGTTTTGGCACTGCAAAAGATTGGGGCGCGGGGGCGGATGTCATTAATTTATGGTCTCGTGATTGCAGGGATTTTTGGTGGTCAGATTGTTAATATCGTTGCGACTTTGACTTTCGTGCCGGGGCCAGAAATGTTGAAGTTTGGGCCGAGTCGATCTGAGATTTCTCGGGAAGTTTCGGAATCGATGGGGGAGATTGCCAAATCTTCGCCAGGGATTTCTGGGCCGGAATATGTTCGCGCCTATGCCAAGGAAGAAGCTAAATATCTTCCGCCTCAAGAATCGCAACTTGTGGTCATTGGGGCAATGATGGCGGGGATGGGTTTGTTGGTCATTCAGATCGTTCGGGCGACAAAAATTCTTGGGAAGTGTTCAGATGCATCGGAAAGGGTTTTGCATATTTTGGGAGAGGAGGATTCGAGGACGAAGATAGGTCAGGAGTGTGTATTAGTCTTGTCTTCGGGAACTGATGTGCCCTGGTCTTTTTCGATCGGGCGAAAGATTGTATTACCGGTCAGTGCTGAGAAATGGCGAGACGAGGAAGTACGGTTAGCGATTCAGCATGAAGTGGCGCATATTCGTGAGGGACATTTGTTTACGGCTTTTGGCACAAGTTTGCTGGTTTGCATGGGTTGGATCTTTCCTTGGATGTGGTTTTTGCCGCGTGCGGTTCGACGGTTGGCGGAAGTTGCGGCAGATGAGGCGGTGATTGAGAAAGGGGCCGATCGCGCGGTCTATGCTGAGTTGTTGGTATCGCTTGGTCGAGAAAAATCTTCTGCTCCTGCGGGGGCATTGCCGATGGTTGAGAAGCACGGTTTGATTGAACGGGTTGAAGGAATATTGTCGGGCAGAAAACCGAGTTTGCATTGGGGAAAGCGCGGAGTTTGGTCGGGAGTTGCGGTCGCGACTTTTATAGGATTAGCAATTGGTTTGAGCGCGCGGAGTTTTGGTATGTTGCTGCCGGTTCAGGTGGTTCAGGTGAATTCGATTTTGGAGTTGAATCCGAAGAACAATTTCCAGGCGAAGGACAAAGATGGGCAGCTTTGTGAAGTGTTGGAAATGGTTCAGAAGCGGAGTGGCAAGGTGATGAAGTGGACTCCAGCGCTGGGCTGGAAGATTCATACGGAAGAGCTTGGGCTTTATACGAGTTCGATTGAGTCGGGGAATGTATTGCTGACGGCAAAGATTGCGGGGTGGCCGACGGTTGAGAGTGATCGAATGTATTCGCTCACAAATGGTAATGCAGTGGCATGGCAAGGGAAAGTGTCAACGCTCATTTACGAACGCATCGTTGACAAAGGTATTACAAATTTGGTTTATTCTCGTTCACCTTGGAAAGAAGTTGGGAAAATGATGGTTGGAGGTGTGCCGGAGGGCCGGTTCAAGGAGTTTAAGAACATTAGATCTTTGCAGACGGATGGAATCGATCGGTTGAATGAGATACAGCGGGAGTTTATGGTTGACTATGGTCAGATTATGGTTCCGAATACTCCTCCGTATGAGTTTGGATACGACAGGAAGATCATTGATCGCGGGGCGACAGATCGGCGAGTGTTGTTTGTGATGAAGAATAGTCGTCGGGAAGTTGCGAGGCAGTATGAGGTTGATCGGGGGGCGGAGACTCGTGAACTGTGGCGGGCTCACGTTGACTCGAAGGATGTCGTTGGAGTTGTTATGGAAGAACGTCCGGCGATGAGATTGGAGATTTCAGAGTTGCCGTGCAAAGACTGAAAAGTGGACTGACTGCAAGACTCGGAGTTGTTTAGTCGTTATCGATTTGGCGGGCAGGACTTCCGTGACGTCGGGTAGAGCCAGGATAGGGGATATCGCCTTTGACTGATTTCCAAATATCTCGGTTGAGTGCTTGTTCTTGTAATCGATCTAGTTGATCTGGTTCGCTGAAGTCAATCGAATCAAGGATTTTATCGGCGGCTCGTTGCGGATTTTTTGCATCGAGATCGGTATTCGGTTTCAACGCATTATAAGGTGTCGAGTCTGGTTTCAATCTAAACGCATTGTAGAAGGGGGTAGCGGCCGCATCAAATTGGCTCATCGGCTTTGTGTTGAGAATGAGGCTGATTGTGCGGAGGATTGAAGTTGTTGTGTAATGGGTTGAATCGACTCCCCGATTGCGGGTGTACGGAGAAATTGCAAGGCAAATTGTCCGATGCGCATCTACGTGATCAGGTCCGTTTTGTGCATCATCTTCGACAACAAAGATTGCAAATTTGTCCCAAAGTGAGCTGTGAGAAATTGTCTCAACTAATTTGCCTAATCCGTAGTCATTTGAAGCGACGGCTGCTTGAGGCGTTGCGGCCCCCGCACGGGTTCCCGACGTGTGATCTTCGCTGAGGGCCATGACCATAAACGAAGGTGTTGTCCGTTTGGCCTCATTTTCCTTAAATTCTTTTATGAAAATATCGACTGATTGATAGTCTCGTACGTTGGCTCTTCGTGCGGCAGCCCACTCAGGGTTGGCTCGATCAGTTGTATGATAGTAATAGGTGCGGTACGATTTTCCAGATTGTCTTACTCTGTCCCAAATGAATCCGTTGGGTGGTTGTGCGAGGCTTGGCAGGAGTCTTGGTGCGCCCTTGCCGCTATATTGTTGTGGCCAAGTGCGTTGCATATAATTGGGGACGTATGCTCCTTTCGACCAATGGTGACCATCTACAGAGACCTCTCCGCTGGCATAAAAATTATCCATCAGGACATAGTCGCGGGCGAGTTGCCGATGATTTGGCGCGACATCTTGGCCAAAGAGGGTTAACTTTGGATCGCCGTTGCCATATTTTTTGCCATCTTTTGTGAGATCGCCAAAAACCTGGTCGTAGGTTCGGTTTTCTTTGATGATATAGAGTACGTGCTTGATTGGTGTTGGTTCGCCGAGTTCACTGGGGATCGGATTGGATCCTTTTGCTGGTGCTCCGATGGGCTTTTGGGCGATATTGGGTTTGTATTTACTGAGATTTAAGACTGCCTTTGTGTATTGGCTCAGACTATCATTGTTTGGTTTTTGGACCAAAGCGATTGACCCGTTCATTAATGTAACGATATATGGATAGCCTTGCGGAGCGATTGGATCAATCTTTTCGGTGTTGCCATTTGGTCCGGTGCCGGTGCCTTTCCCAGAACCAATGAGAAGGTTTCCGTTGCTCAAAGTTGCCACAGCGGTTGGGTAGAGAGCGGATGGAATATAACCTTGGACTACGCTATGGCCTCTTGTTTCAATGTCGATTGATGCGACGGCATTGTTGTCACTGAGAGCAACGTAGAGGATTTCCTGTGATGGATCAATGGCGAGTGCATTTGGGGTTGATCCGGCTGGCGCATCGGGCCATGGTCGGACGTTGATTCTTTCTTCTTGAGTAAATGTATAGAGGTCAAAGATTTCGACGGTATCTTCATTTCCACAAGCAACAAATAGGCGATCTTCAGCGATGAGGATATCATTTGGGTGCCTTCCAGTGGGAAGCGTGCGTGTCATTTTGAATGTATCAGGTTCAATTTCGGCGATTTGTGCGGTTGCTTGAAGCGATACGTAGAGATTTCCATTTGGGGCGATTCTAAGCTGATATGGGCTTGACTTATCAGGTAGATCCAGGAGTTGAATTTCTTGAGTTTCGAGATCAATTTTTGCAAGTTTGTCGATGCCAGAAAGTGCGGCAAAGAGGGAGTTATTTTTTCTGACTAGCCCAGCAATCCAAAGTCGCGCGTCCTTTTCAGACGGAATTTTGATCGCGTTTTTGGATGTTGCATTGCCTTGATCGTCAACTTGGAATGCCGTAATTGAATTGTTTGGCCCACCGGAAACATAAAGTGTATTTGAATCTGCGGACCATGCTTGACCAAACCAAGAGGGCGGGATTGTGATTTGAGATGCAACTTTTCCGGAAGCGTAATCTACGACAGTCAATTGGTGAGTTCCTTGTCCAACAGCGACAAATGAGACCCATTTTTTGTTAGGGCTGAGTTCACCGCCGGCGAGAAGATCGCCAGTTTTGGTGGCTTTTCCTGCTGGGGCAAAATGCCAGCCCGTGGTGAAATCAAGAGTTCCTTTTTGGAGGACAAGAATTGTTGGAATCGCAATGGCTGCGAGGGTAAATGAGATAAGGACGGGAATGAATTTTATTTTCATGTTGGCGTGGTTACATTTGTGAGAATGTTGATTGTGTTGTTTGTCCGGGCAAAGTAATTTTCAGTTCTAAATCTTTGCGTTCAAAAGAACAATCTGAGGTCTCGTTATTGAGTGTGATGGTCAGGGTTTTCTCGTCTTTCATTTTCCATGATCCGAAGGATTCTGTTCCTCCCTGAGTGAATTTTATGGAACCATCTGGCTGAATGTCAAGTGAAATATCTGGATTTGACACCCCTGTCCAGATTCCATTGGGTGCTTTCGTCATGTCATCATCTGGCGGCGGCTTTTGGGAACAAGCGGCGAGCAAAATGCTGGCGGACAGGCAAATGAAGAGTGCTTGACGACTGAATTTCATGACTCAATTCGATTGAAGTAGATGATTGTTAATAGCAAGTACAAATAACATTAAGACTTGATACACGTCCGTTAAATTTAACTAAATCGCAATAAATGTGTATGAAATTGTTTTTGAACCTGCTGAAAAGTACTGTTCTCAGTCTCCTGTGAGGCCCCATTCTCATGAAACAAAATTCACTTCAATCTCACGCTCAATCAGCCTTTACGCTTATTGAGTTGCTTGTTGTTATCGCCATTATCGCAATTTTGGCCGCGATTCTGTTCCCGGTTTTTGCTCAGGCAAAGACGGCCGCGAAAAAAGCAAATTCTCTTTCTAACCAAAAGCAGATCGCTTTGGCGACACAGCTCTATGCAGGCGATTATGATGATACATTGCCGGAAACGGGTTGGGATGGCCCTTGCCAACAACCGGAAGCTCTGCACACTCTAACTTCGGCAAGTGTCAGTGACAATTATTGGAGCGGAGTTTATGCGTTTCCTCTGGCCAACCAGCCTTACATGAAGAATCTTCAGTTGGTTCAAGATCCTGCAGACGCAGAAAAGGGTGTATGGGGCAAAGAAGGGTCCATTTGTTATGAAGCACAGCTATTGGCCTTTGGAATTCCGGGTGCCTATGCTGGTATTCGAAGTGTTCCGGGCGCGATGGCAAAAGTTTTTCCTGTCAGTTACGCTGGCAACTACTTCTTGGCTCGTGCGTACGATGCTCCTCGCGGTTCGACAACGGCCAAGGGTCGGGTTTTGACTGAGATTGTTAACCCGGCAAACGTCGTATTTACTGCCGATGTTGGATCAGCTCGACTTGCAAGTGGTGGAGTATTTGCTGGTTGGTACATTGCACCAGGGTACGGAAACAATGGTAACGGTACTGGTCGTTGGGAACGCGGTGGTCGCTATGGTAATGGACGCAACTGGACGTTTACAGACGGTCACGCGAAGTTCAATAAGGACACTGATTACAAAAGAGCAAACGGTACAACGAAACCACAACGAGAAATCATGTGGGAGTATCAACAGCGCGGCCTTTATAGTTTCCCAGAAACACCAGATAACAATTACTGCCCCCAAGGCAACGCAACTTGTTCGACTCTTTCAGGTCGTACTTGGTAACTGGTTAAACTGATGATTGGCGGAGAAATGCGGGATCGCATTTCTCCGTTCCCATGACCGTGAGTTAGAAGTTAATGAAGAAAATTGGTTGGACATTGCTTGCCGTAGTTTTTTTGGTAAGTTGCAACAAGCCTGAGATTCCTGAAATCAATACGGATATCGCCGAAGCGTACTTGGAGTTTTATGAAAAGGGCGTTTCTGACAAACCTGGTGCGGAGAAGGCATTGGAGCGTGCCCGTACTGGAGACTCTAACAATGGATATACCGACTATTTGTCCGCGTGGATGAAGATTCAAAGCCAGGATTATAATGGTTCGCTTTCAGATATGAAAGCGGGGAATGTGAAGCCAAAGGTGATTATCTACGTAACTGCCCCTCCACCTGCCGACTCGATGCAAAGTTTGGGAAGAGTACGTCAAGTTGGATTTTCTACAGCGAAGTTTGAAGAATTTTCTGTCATTGCTCCGGATTACTTTAGTGAGTGTCGGAAAATGGGGGCTCGGGTTGCGCAAGCCGAACCTGTTTGTAGTTTATCAGTTCTAAATGGTGCTGGTGTGATTCGCAAGAGTTTTCAAAGCGAGATTGACTTTTGGAAATCAAAAAAGGATCTCAAACGAGCCAAAGTCGTTGAGGATCAATTGTTAGAGTTTGCCACGTGGTATGACTCGTTTCAGAAAGCGTTGTCGGAGAAGGTTACTGATTTGGTCGGAGATGCCGCTAAAGCCGCGGGCATGACCGAATCTGAGAAGATGGACTATGCACAAGGCAAGCCAATTGCTGATCAACGCAAGGCCGAGATTGCTGACAAAAAAAGATTGGAACTTTATGCAGAGGAAGTTGCCGCTTTGAGACGGATGCTCAAGACAATGCCCGGAAAATAGTTGAATTCATTGACTTAAATTACTTTGCTTATCGGTAGGTAGTAGTATCTTTATGTCTACATTTGGGTAGTAAAATACTTGAGTCGGTATGAGCAACGAAAAGATCATTGTCACGGGGGCGCGGGAGAATAACCTCAAGAATATCACGATAGAAATTCCGCGTGATAAGTTGGTTGTGATTACGGGTTTGAGTGGCAGTGGGAAAAGTTCACTGGCGTTTGATACAATTTACGCGGAAGGGCAGCGGCGGTATGTGGAGAGTTTAAGCTCTTATGCGCGCCAGTTTTTGGGGCAGATGGATAAGCCGGATGTTGATTCGGTTGAGGGTTTGAGCCCAGCGATTTCGATAGATCAGAAGAGTACGAGTCGCAATCCTCGTTCGACGGTGGGGACGGTGACGGAGATTTATGATTATTTGCGGCTGATGTTTGCACGGGTGGGGGTGCCTTATTCGCCGGCGACGGGTAAACCGATTGAGCGAAGCAGCCCGGAGCAGGTTGTTGATTCGACGATGGGTTTGCCGGAGGGGACAAAGATTCAGGTTTTGGCACCGGTGGTACGTGGCAGAAAGGGGGTCTATCAGAAGGAACTTGAGGAAGTTGGGAAGCTAGGTTTTGTGCGGGTGCGGGTGGATGGGGAGATGTATGAGGTCACGGATGATATTCCGATGGATCGGTATAAGCAGCATACGATTGAGGTTGTGATCGACCGGTTGGTGGTGAAGGAGGGGATTGAGCGTCGGTTGGCGGATTCGGTTGAGACGGCTTTGAAGATGGGGAAAGGGCTTGTGACGATGAGTCATGAGGTGGATGGGCAGTGGGTTGATGTTTTGTTTAGTGAGTTTTATTCTTGTCCGGTGAGTGGGTTTACGATGCCGGAACTTGAGCCTCGAATGTTTTCGTTTAACTCACCTTATGGGGCATGTCCGGACTGTACGGGTTTGGGGACTAAGACGGAATTCGATGCGGATTTGTGTATTCCGGATAAGAGTAAGCCGATTCGTGATGGGGCGATTGTGCCATTTGTTTATAAGAGCGGTGAAGTCAAAGAATGGTGGCCGCAGGTTTTGGATGGGGTTGGTCGGGCGATGGGATTTGATGCAAGCGGGCCGGTTTCGAGCTTGAATGAAGAGCAGTATGCGGCGATTTTGCACGGGTTGAAGACTCCGGTGACGGTGAAGATGCAGTATTCGCGGTCGGAGCGGGAATTTTCGAGTAAGTGGGATGGGGTTCTTAATATTCTTAAGAAAAAGTATGAGAGTTCGGAGAGTGAGTGGGTTCGGGGGGATTTGGCGCAATACATGCGGACAATGCCTTGCCCGACTTGTCATGGTAAGCGGCTGAAGCCCGAGAGTTTGTGTGTGAAGTTGGTAGGGGTGGATATTAGTGATATTTCGGAGATGAGTGTGGGAGATGCGTTTGCGTTTTTTGAGGGTTTGGAGGAGAAACTGAATGATCGTCAGCGGGTGATTGGGGAGCGGGCGGTGAAGGAGATTCGGGAGCGACTTGGGTTTTTGCATGACGTGGGATTGAGCTATTTGAATTTGAGTCGGAGTGCGAATACTTTGGCGGGGGGTGAGGCTCAGCGGATCCGATTGGCGACGCAGATCGGGAGTGGGTTGATGGGTTGTTTGTATGTGCTGGATGAACCTTCGATTGGGTTGCATCAGCGGGATAATGCGAAGTTGATTGAGACTCTGATTCGGTTGCGGGATTTGGGGAATACGGTGATTGTGGTTGAGCACGACGAGGATACGATGCGGGCGGCGGATTGGCTAATTGATATTGGTCCGGCGGCGGGCGAGCATGGAGGCCAGATAGTAAATGAGGGGCCTTATGAGGAGTTTATAAAGCATGATTCTCCAACGGCGCGGTATTTGACGGGTGTGGACTCGATTCCTGTTCCGAAGAAGCGGCGTCAGCCTCGTTCGGCAAATCCTTTGGGGAAAGTGAAAATTGAGAGGAAGAAGTAGATGGCGAAGAAGAGTTGGGCGGAGAAGATGTTGAGGCCCGAGGCACCGGTTGTGGAGGTCTTGGATAAGTCGGGAAATTGGGGGAAATTGGGAGACAAGATGTTGATTCCAACACCGGTTTTGGTAAAGGCGGAGATTGATGGGTTGAATATTGGGGAGAGTTTGAGTTCGTCGGATTTGCGGGAACGGCTTGCGGCGGGTCATGGGGCGGACTTTGCTTGCCCTTTGACAACTGGGATTTTTTTAAGGATTGTGAGTGAGGCGGCTTGGGATGAGCATTTGGCGGGGGCGCCCTTGGAAGCGGTAACGCCGTTTTGGCGGGCGGTCGAGCCGAAGAGTCCATTGTCGAAGAAGTTGGCGTGCGGACAGGAATTTGTTGCTCAGATGCGGGAATCGGAGGGGATCGGTTAGCGATGGAAGAGCTTTTGAAAGTTGCGATGGTGATGCAGATTGCGAAGCCGAGCCAGGATTTGATCGATGAGGGGATGGGGATGGAGGCGCTTCATGCTTCGATTCGGGTTGAGCTTGAGGAGCGGTATTTGATTGAACTTGACGAGATTGAGGATGGGTGGAGTGAGCGGTTGGCGTTTGTTTATGAGGGTCAGCCTGGGGCGTTTGTGATTGATGAGATTGCGGTTTCGGCGGATTGGGATCGGGATATGGATGGGGTTTTGGCGGAGTTTTCGGGGTTTCAGGGGGATGCTTTTGCATTGTTTGGGGCGGCTTTGGAGGCTATGGGGCTGTCGCGGAAGTTTGAGCGGATCGCGAGTTTGGAGAAGCCGGTGAAGTATGAGGTGTGGTTGGGGCCGGAGGTGGATTGGTAATGAGTTGGAGGCAGCATGTCTGATACACGCTCTTGGCGGGTAAGAATGCAGGAGGACGGGGCAGAAGTCTCGGTAAAAGTTCTTGAGCAAGATGTTGATGGTGTGGGTAAAGCTGGTCAACGTGTTGTCACTGTTAATCCGCGAGTGATTTGGGTTCAGATGACGCAGCTAGATTGGGGAGAAACTTGCTCGGTCGAAGAATTCCAGGTTAAGTTGTTAGAGAGACTGGATGGCGATATTATCTCTCCGGATACATTTGGGCCATCTGTGATTACGGCGTGCGAAGCCTCTTATGAGGACATTTGTAGAGGCGCACCCATTGAGTTCGTTGCACCATTTTGGAGGATGATAAAACCGGATTCGGAAATTGCAAATCTACTTTCGTTTGGAGGAGATTGGATTAAGGAAAAGAGAAGAAAGGAGTCCGGAATTGAGACTACGTGGGGCAGAGCCCATCGCCTCATGGGGTTCACGTGGCCCACTGATGAAGAAGTCGGGAATGATCCTATTGAACACATTCTAGATTTTAGAGTCAATGAAGTCCTCTTTGATTGCTTTTTAGGCGAGGATGAATTTGAATTTTGTGACATTACCAATTGTGCGTTCATTTACGAGGGCAAGCCATGGTGGGCAGTTTTCCGGGATTTGTCATGTGCTGCTGACTTTCCGATGGCACTGGAAATGCCTCTTTATGAAGAGTTCGAAGGTACAGAATTCAGTGGATTTGAGTTTGCCGAAACTATTGCGGAAAGAATTGGAAAGCCGTTCCGAAGGCTTGGCCCATTTGAGGATCCGATTCAATACGAAGTTTGGGAGTTTAGCGAGGTAGCAGCATGAGTGATTGGTTGGTTTTGAAGAATGCGCGGGGGCATAACTTGCAGGGGGTGGATGTGGCGATTCCTCTGGGGTGTTTTACGTGCGTTACGGGGGTGAGTGGGAGTGGGAAATCGACGTTGATTCAGGATACGATTTTCCCGCGTTTGATGTATGAGCTGCACGGTACGCGGGGGGTTTGGGAGGCGCATGACGAATTGATCGGGCACGACTCGATTGATAAGGTGATTGATATTGATCAGGGGCCGATTGGTCGGACGCCGCGGAGCAATCCGGCGACTTACACGGGCACATTTGACATGATCCGCGACCTTTTTAGTAAGACTCCAGATGCGAAGATGCGCGGCTATAAGCAGGGTCGGTTTAGTTTTAATGTGAAAGGCGGGCGGTGCGAGACTTGCCGGGGGGACGGGATTATTAAGATTGAGATGCACTTTTTGCCGGATGTTTATGTTCCGTGTGAGATTTGCAAAGGGAAGCGTTACAACCGGGAGACGCTTGAGGTGCGCTACAAAGGGAAAAATATTGCGGATGTTTTGGAGATGACGATTGAGGAGGCGTGTGAGTTCTTTAAGCCGATTCCGAAGATTTTCAAGAAACTTGAGACGTTGCTTTCGGTGGGGCTTGGTTATATTCGGATGGGTCAGGCGGCGACAACGCTTTCGGGTGGTGAGGCTCAGCGGGTGAAGTTGGCTTCGGAATTGAGTAAGCGTTCGACAGGGCGGACGTTCTACATTTTGGATGAGCCGACTACGGGTTTGCACTTTGATGATGTGAAGCGGCTCTTGGAAGTTTTGCACCAATTGGTTGATCAGGGGAATACGGTTTTGGTGATTGAGCACAATTTGGATGTGATTAAGACGGCGGATTGGATTATTGATATGGGTCCGGAGGGTGGATCTGGTGGGGGGACGGTTGTGGGGGTTGGGACTCCGGAGGAGATTGCGAAGGTGAAGGGAAGTTATACGGGAGATTATTTGCGTCGATTGTTGCCGGGTGTGAAGTAGAGGGCTCTTATCTCTTTTACTTGGTCTAAGTTATTGAGGTTGAGTCTGTTTGACATTATTGGCGTGGTTGATATTGATCCATCCGGGGCGGAGCCGTCCGGTTTATCGGGCGTCGAGGGCGTGGCCTCGGGCCGGATGGATTGAGTTTTGAAATCCTCTATTGTTTCACCAGTGCCACCCAACTGACCATCAGAATTAGCTGCAATTCAAGAAATTGCTTGTGCTCAGCCAATTAAATCAGTTCGATGATCGGGAGGATGAGAGGTTTTTGGTGCGTGGAACGCCAGAGGAGTTTGCTGGCAGCCTCGAGGATTTGGCCGGAGATATAGTCGGGTGAACTGAGTTCGCTCGGCTGGAATTTGCTGAGGATTGAGCAGAGGTCGTCGAGAACATCTTCGATATCTTTGGGGGTGGCGTTCATGCCACGAATATCAGCGCGGGGGCGGCTCACGAGTTCGCCGTGTTTGCGATCGACAACAATTGTGAGGATGAAAACTCCGTCATGGGCAAGGACGTGGCGTTGGCGCAGGACATTTTCGGAAACGGGCGAGTTTGAATTTTGGTCGATGAAAACTTCGCCGAAATGGACGACTTCGTCGATCCAAGCGCTTTCTTCGCCGATATGAAGTTGGTCACCATTTTGGAGGATAAATACTCGGTGTTCGGCATGGCCCCATTCGACCAAAAGGTTAGACATTGTTTTTTGGTGACGCGGTTCGCCGTGAACGGGTGCAACATAGAACGGCTTCGTCAGCTCGTACATGTGTTTGATCTCGTCTTGTGAAGCATGGCCGGATGTGTGGATCGGGGTGGGGTAGTCGGTAATGACGTCCGCCCCTTGTCGTATTAGGTCGTTGACTACTCGCCAGATGCCACCTTCGTTACCGGGGATTGGGCGGGCACTGTAGATGATGGTGTCGGATTTGCGAACTTTAACGCGGCTGTATTCGCGTCGTGACATTTGGCTGAGGGCAGCTTTCGGTTCGCCTTGGGAGCCGGTGACGATGATGACAACTTTATTATTTGGGAGCTTGACGGCTTCTTCTATGTTAACAGTGTCTTCGCGGGCGACATTGATGTAACCCAGTCGGCGGCACATGTTGAAAGTCATTTCCATTCGTCGTCCGGCGATAGAGACTTTGCGTCCCGCAGCTTTGGCAGAGTCACAGATTTGCTGCATCCGGTGGATGTTGGAACTGAATTGGGTGACGAGAACGCGGCCTTCTGAGGCAGTGAAGATTTCTTTGAGAGATGGGCCGACTTCGGATTCGGAGTTGCTCCAGCCTTTGCGGTCGACGTTGGTGCTGTCGCACAGGAGGAGGAGAACGCCTTCTTCGCCGAGTTCTTTGAGTCGTTTTTCGTCTGAGAGAATTTTATCGACCGGGGAATTGTCAAATTTGAAGTCAGCGGTAAAGAGGATGATTCCTTCTTTGGTGTGGAAGGCAATTGCGCTTGTTTCGGGGATTGAGTGGGTGACTTTGACGGGTTCGATAACGAGTTCGCCGAGTTTGAATTTCTCGCCGGGAGTCATGCGTTGGATATTGACATCGAGGTTGCGCGCTCGCTCTTCGAGTTTCATGCGAACCATTGCTTCGGTGAGGGGCGTGCAATAGAGCGGGAGATTGAGTTGGGTTAGGAGGTAAGAGAGGGCACCGACGTGGTCTTCATGGGCGTGCGTGAGGACGACGCCGCGTACTTTGTCTTTGTTAGCGATAATGTAGGAGAAGTCGGGGATAACGATATCGACGCCGTAGTGTTCTTCGTGAGGGAATGAGATTCCACAGTCGACAATAACGATGTCGTTTTCAGTTTCAATGAGGGTGCAGTTTTTACCGATTTCACCGGTGCCGCCGAGGGGGATAACTTTGAGGAGAGACATGAGGGAGGATTAGGGAAGACATCCAGGGTACCTGTCACGGGCTATTTGGCCTGAGGCGGAGGCGCCAGTGGAACTGTTTTGAGTCGGGCGGTCTTTAAGCAATCATGAAGAACGGGATTTTGAACTTGGCGTTGGGATTAGTAGCGGTCGCGGTAATGGGTTGTCAGGTGGCACCGGAGGTGAAGGCAAAATCGGCAGAGCCTAAGGAAGTAGTTGTTTCTAACATGCCGGACGAATCGGCGGAGGGAGTCAGTGTTCTTTCGAAGACAGTCGCGGTTGGAAAAGTGGCACCTAATTTTGAGTTGCCGGATGAAACAGGAAAGGCTTGGAAGTTGTCGGATTATAAAGGCAAAGTTGTCTTGCTTGATTTCTGGGGGTTTTGGTGCCCGTATTGTGTGAAAGAGCTTCCTGAGTTGCGCAAGATCAGTGATGACTTGAAGGGTAAAGACTTTGTTATGATTGGCATCAATACGGATGATGACGATTTGAAGGATATTCAGGCGAAGTTGAAGAAGAGCGTTGTGAATTGGCGGCAGGGGATGGTTCCGGGTGATGCTGATATCAAAAAAGACTACAAAGTAACGGAATTCCCGACCAAAGTCTTGATTGATAAAGACGGGAAGATCGTGTTTATTGATCATTTCATAACGAAGGCAGAGATTGAGAAGTATTTGTAGTCGACTCGATACCTGATAGAATAGTGTCGTGATGAAACAGATCCCGTTTGTGTGGCTGGGGTTGTTGGTTTTGGTTGGATTTACGGGTTGCGCCGAGCCAGTGAAAGAAGAATCCGAAACTGAATCGCCTGTTATGGGCGGGACGAAGCAAGTTGGTGAAACTGTTGAAGGCGAGAAGAGAGACTACGAGCCGGTAGTCGAAAGCGGATTTGCAAGCCTTTCGAAGACGGTTGTAGTTGGAAAGCAGGCACCGGACTTCACAATCAAGGACGAAGTCGGAAAATCGTGGAAACTTTCTGATTATAAAGGGAAAGTTGTTTTGCTCGATTTCTGGGCGCTTTGGTGAGGCTCATGTGTATCGGAGCTCGGTGAGCTCCGCGAGTGGAATGATGCTTTAGCGGGTGACGATTTTGTGATGATCGGAATGAATGCCGATACAGACGAGAGCGTTGCTGATGTGGCAAAACAAATTAAAGGACATCAAGTGAATTGGCGGCAGGGAATGTTGCGTGATGATAGTTCTTTGAGAAACGACTATGACGTGACAGGTTTCCCGACGAAAGTTTTGATTGGGAAAGATGGAGTTGTCAGATTTATTGACAACTTTATTACGAAAGAACAGCTTGTAAAATTGATTAAGGCAGGTTAGACCGCGTTACATTAGCGGTACGCGGATGGCACACACCCGTACCGCTTTTTAAATTCTCTTGAGAAATGCGCTTGGTCGGCGAAGCCGGCTTGTGCGGCGATGTTTCCCAACTTTGAATCCGTTTGTTTGACTTGAGTGAGCGCCCATTCGAGTCTTCGGTCACGTATGTAGTTAGTCATTGTGAGACCGTAGTGGCTACGAAAGATTCGCGCCATATGGCTTGGATGGACACTGATTGTTTCGGCGATTAGCTCAATGCTGAGGTGTTCTAGGTAGTTGTTATCGAGATGGAATTTGAGCTTGCTGAGCCAGAGTGGAACTGATGTCGGGGGTTTTTGATCTTCATCGGCTAAGAGGGATCTGAGGAGTCTAAACGTCGAGAGAAGGACATCATCTGAGGTTGGACGTGGGTTGGAGACATGCTCTGTGATTTGTCCGAGAGTAAATTGAGCGGAAGTGCCCCGGAGCCAAGCGTATTGGGGGACTTCGGGGGTTGGGAACTGGGCTAGATCGAACTGAATACCGACTGAGACTATGTCGGTTTGGCAAGCTTCATGGGTGTGGATTTCGTTGGGTTCGGCGTAGTACCACGCGCTTGGCAGCGAGTGACCAATTTGGCCCGCGTCGTTGACGTAGTGATGCTCGCCTTTCACAAGAGCCAGGATGGTTGCATGGTCGTGCATGTGGCGGCTGACGATGGCGCCTTTTTTCCTTTTGGTTAATGCAAAGACGACGCCATCCACTTTGTATTTGTGGATGACATCGCCGTGAAATTCGCCAATGTGAAAGACCCGCATCGGTTTAGTTTATTTCGTTCGTCGTTTTTTGATCAGGAGCGCAAGAGGCATCAAGAGCAAAAGTGTTGGCTCCGGGACAGCTGTTATATAGGTTGGCCCATTGAGAAGCCCGGATGACGCTGGGATCCATTCTCCGAGGTAGGAGCCGGTGCTCGCGTCGAATTGCTTGACAGAATTTGTACCAAGGCTTGTGACAAGGAGCTGTCCTTGGGGACCAAGGATCATTCCGCATGCGCCGTTGAGACCGCCGCTTCCGTTCGGAACAAGTGTATCAAAGAATGCCCCGTTCGTCATCTGATAGCGGTTGATTTTGTTACCAAAATCATCGGTGAGATAGATCAGGCCGTTATGGAAGAGCATTGTTCGCGGGGTTTGCAGTCCGCCTGATCCTGGTGCGATGAATGAATCGATGAAGGCTCCCGACGTTGGGTTATATCGGTTGACGCGACCGTTCCAGAAACTGGGAACGTAGAGGTTGCCGTCGGATCCGAATGTTAGCCCGACATCTGGGCCATTCAATGAGCCGGAGCCTGGGGCGACGAACGTGCCGATGAGGGCACCCGTGTTTGAGTAGCGGATGACGGAATCTGTATTGAAGGATGCGACAAGGGCGTCTCCGTTGGTTGCGAATGTGATCGACGTTGGGCCGTCGAGTCCGCCGAGTCCCGGCGTTACAAAGACGCTATGAAATGCGCCTTCTTGTGTGTATCGGACGATGCGGTTGTTACCTTCATCGGCAATGTAGACGAGGCCATCAGCCCCGACTTTGATCGCTTGAGGACCACTGAATGATCCGGCAAGGTTGCCAAGAAAGTTACCATCTGAATCGAAACGACCAACCGTGTTGGAATTGTATGAACTCACCCAAAAACTTGTTTGGGCGGCGGCAAGAGTTGGCACAAGAAGAGAGGCAAGGATGAGGGTACTTTTCGCTCTCCGGAAGCAATCAATAATTTTCATGAGAAGAGATATGGTATTTGAAAGACGGCTCAGTAGCCTTGAACATGCGAATTGAAAATTAGAATGAATCTTGCGCGTATTCGTGGTTGATCAGTAGTGAATGGTAAAAATACAGGCCACAATTTGGTGTTGTGGCCCGTTATTTATGCGCATTAGCCGCCGGCTTTGATTTTTTGCGCAGTCTCTTTGAGCGAGGATTCAGCCTTGGAAAGTTGCCCTGCATTAAGCTTTGAGGTTTCTTTGATCATTTTCATGAAATGCGCGATTTCAAAGTCTTCGACTGGAAATCCGATGTTGGATGGTTTTTCACCGGGTCGAATGCTGTTGATCATTGGTTTGAGATCCTTGTTGAGCATGGCGAAGAACGGTATTCCGGAACCTTTGCCACCGAGCTTTTCTTGAAATTCTTTTGCACCGGGGTTTTCAAGGTTCTTCTTGTTATCGGCTTCGTCGACGATGAGGGTGACGATAATGTATTGCTCGGCGACCATTTTGCCGGCCTCGGTGTCATGGAGCCAGTCGGACATTCGGTGACACCAACCGCACCAGGATGCGGAAAATTTAACGAGGATGTTTTTGTTTTGGGCTTTTGCTTGTATTTGGGCGGCTTTGAGTGCTTCTTCGGTTGTTGCGGGCCGTCCGGCTTGGGCGGGGGCTGATACTTGCGCGAACGCGGGTATGGCGAGAGTCGCCAGGAAAACGAAAGCGATGGCTCGTTTCATGAAGTTAGTGTAACACTTATTATCTGAAACTACACATTGAAGAGGAAATGGAGGACATCGCCTTCTTGGACGACGTACTCTTTTCCTTCAGACCGGACTTTGCCTTTGGCTTTGGCAGCGTTCATTGATCCGTTATCGACGAGGTCTTGATAGGCGACGGTTTCGGCGCGGATGAAGCCTTTTTCGAAATCAGTGTGGATAACAGCGGCGGCTTGGGGGGCTTTTGTGCCTTTTGTTATGGTCCAGGCTCGGGTTTCTTTGGGGCCGGTTGTGAAATAAGTTTGAAGTCCGAGGAGGTCGTAGGTGTGTCGGATGAGATTTTGGAGGCCGGATTCGGTGATTCCGAGTGATTCTAGAAATTCACCGCGGTCTTCTTCGGGAAGTTCGATGAGTTCGGCTTCGATTTGGGCGGAGATGATGACGAGGTCGTTGCCTTCTTTGGCGGCATGTTCGCCGACTTTTTTGGTGAATTCGTTGCCCGTTACGATATCGGCTTCGCTGACGTTTGCGGCGTATATAACGGGTTTGCCGGAGAGGAGTCCGAGGTGGCGGATTGCGGCGAGTTGTTCTTCGTCAAGTTTTGCTTCGCGGGCGGGTTTGCCGTCTTCGAGGAGGGGAAGAACTTTCTCGAGGGCTTCGACCTCGGGTTTAGCGTCTTTGTTGGTTTTGGCGTCTTTTCGGGCGCGTTCGATGCGTTTTTCGACTTGGGCGAGGTCGGCGAGGATGAGTTCGAGGCTAATGATGTCGATATCCCTGAGGGGATCGACGTTGCCGTGGACGTGGGTGATGTCATCGTTGATGAAGCAACGGACGACGTGGATGATGGCATCGACTTCGCGGATATTGGCGAGGAATTGGTTGCCGAGTCCTTCACCTTTGGAAGCGCCTTTGACAAGGCCGGCAATGTCGACGAATTCGACTCGGGCGGGTAGGATTGCTTCGGAGCCGGAGATTCTGGCGAGGATTTCCATGCGGGGGTCGGGGACTGAGACCATGCCGACGTTTGGTTCGATTGTGCAGAAGGGGAAGTTGGCGGCTTGGGCTTGGGCGTTGGCAACGACCGCGTTGAAGAGGGTTGATTTCCCGACATTGGGGAGTCCGACGATTCCGGCTTGGAGCATTGGATTAGATTATGGCTGGTGTTGTGGTTTTGACCCCGGGGCGGAGGAGGTCGATTGTTCGACCGACGAGGGCGTGGCCTCGGGCCGGGGTCATTCAGAAACTACTTGCTGTGTAATTTCACTGGCCGCACCAGTGCCACATTAAGCGCCGTAAGGTGTCCAGATATTTTTAACTTGGGTGGCGCGGCGGAGGAATTCGGGGTGAGGCTTGGTGAAGTCGATTGGTTCGCTGACGCACCAGGTTTGTTTGAGGTTGCCGGAGCTGAGAGATTTAACTGTGTTCGCTCCATCGATCCCCGAGAAATGCCATACGGCGTCGATACCGAGATGGTCGGCGACGGTTTTTTCGAGATCGGCATGGGGGGCAGTGAGGATGTTGAAGACTCCGGCGGGGACATCGGAGGCTTCGAGGATTCGCATAAGCTCAACGGCGGGGAGGGGGTTGGATTCGCTGGGGATGGCGACGATGGCGTTGCCCATTGCGATGAGGGGAGCTGTCACGGCGAGAAGACCGAGGAGTGGTTGATTTTGCGGGGCAAAGCTGGCGCAGACACCAATGGCTTCGTTGCGGGTGTAGACGAGGGCGCGCACGGGAGTTTGGTGAACTTGGCCGTCGTATTTGTCGGCGACGGCAGCGTAGTGGAACAGGAGTCCGATTGAATCTTCGAACTCTTGCTCGCTCACACCAGCGTTGAGGAATTGATTTTCGGCAGCTTGGAGATTTTCTGCGATGTAGTAGAGGATTTGGCTTTTAAGGAAGGCGGTTGTTTTTTCCCAGGCGGGTTGAGCTGTTGCGGCGGCTTCGACGGCGTTGCGGAGATCTTTGCGGTTGGCGAGGGCGAATTCGTGCCCATGGGCTTCGAATGAATATCCACCATCTGGTCGGGACTGTTTGCCGCCGATGTAGAGTTTATGGGTTCGGTCGGTAGTGGGTGGTTTGGGTGCAATTGACTTTGGTTCAGCTTTGATTTTTGGGAGTTCTGGTTTGAGGTATTCAAGCATGCCTTCTCGCCCGCCTTCGCGCCCAAAACCCGATTCTCGGTAACCGCCGAATCCGGCGGAGGCATCGAATTGGTTAGTGCAATTGATCCAGATTGCTCCGGCTTTGACTTGAGCGGCGATGTCGTGGGCAATGTCGAGGTTTTGTGTCCAGATTGACCCGGCGAGTCCGTAGGGCGTGTTGTTGGCGAGCTGGACGGCTTCGGCGGGGGTGCGGAAGGTCATGGCGACGAGGACAGGGCCAAAGATTTCTTCTTGGACGACAGTGGATACGGGCTCGACGTTTGTGAGAAGAGTTGGGGGAAAATAGAATCCATCGGCGGGGAGGTCGCAGGGGGCTTGGAACTTTGTGGCACCTTCTTCGACTCCTTGGTTGACGAGGTCGGTAATTCGTTCGAGCTGGGATCGGTCAACGATTGCGCCGAGATCGACGGCTTTATCAAGGGGGTTGCCGACGCGGAGGGTCGCCATGCGGAGGCGGATTTTGGCGTAAAGTTTTTCGGCTATTGACTCTTGAACCAAAAGGCGGGACCCGGCGCAGCAGACTTGGCCCTGGTTGAACCAGATTGCATCGACGAGCCCTTCGACGGCGCTATCAAGATCGGCGTCATCGAAGACGATGAATGGTGATTTTCCGCCAAGTTCAAGGCTGAGTTTCTTATCAGTATCGGCGGTTGCTTTGCGAATAATACGTCCGACTTCGGTTGATCCGGTGAATGCGATTTTGTGGATGCCAGGGTGATTGACGATTGCTTTGCCGACTTCGCCGTCGCCGGTGATGATGTTGACGACACCAGCGGGAAGTCCGATGTTATCGCAGATTTCAGCGAAGAGGAGAGCGGTGAGTGAGGTGAACTCGGCGGGTTTGAGGATGACGGTGTTGCCAGCAGCGAGTGCCGGGGCGATTTTCCAGGCCATCATGAGGAGGGGGAAATTCCAAGGAATGATTTGGCCGCATACACCTATTGGTTGATATCCGGGGAATTCTTGGTCGAGAATCTTGGCGAATCCGGCGTGGTAGTAGAAGTGGCGGGCGACGAGAGGGATATCGATGTCACGGGTTTCGCGGATTGGTTTGCCGTTGTCGAGAGTTTCGAGGACGGCGAAGAGTCGGGAGTGTTTTTGGATTTGGCGGGCGATAGCGTAGAGGTATTCGGCTCGTTTTTGTGGGGTTTGAGCTTGCCATATGACGAGTGCTTCTTTGGCAGCTTCAACTGCTTGGTTGACTTCTTCGGGTGTAGATTGGGCGATTTGGGCAAGTTCGGTGGCGTCGGCAGGGTTGATGCTGGCGAATGTTTGGGAACATTTGACCCATTCGCCGTTGATGTAGTTGCCAAAAGTTCGGTTGTGGTTGGCGAGCCATTCTTCAGCGGCTTTTATATCTTCGGGAGCTGGTCCGTAGGGGAGTTGTTGGTTGAGGAGATCAGCGACTTTGCTCATTGTTTTAGGCCATGGGGTGTCGGTTATAGGCGGAATAGCGTCCGGTGAGGTGGTGTTCTAGTTGTCGTTCGATATCGGAAAGGAGTGATGATGCGCCAATTCGGAAGAGATGGGGGGAGAGCCAATCGTTGCCAAGTTCGTCTTTCATGAGCATGAGGTATTCGGTGGCTTGTTTAGCGGTGCGGATTCCGCCTGCGGGTTTGAAACCAATTTTGACTCCGGTGCGTTCTTGGTAGTCGCGGATAAGGCGAGTCATGATGAGAGCGACTGGGAGGGTGGCGTTTACGGGTTCTTTACCTGTTGATGTTTTGATGAAATCGGCTCCGGCCATCATGCAGACGGCGGATGCGCGGGCGACGTTGGTGTAGGTGCCGAGTTCGCCGGTGGCGAGAATGGCTTTGACATGGGCTGATCCACAGGCTTCGCGGAATGCACACATTTCATCATAGAGGGCTTGCCAGTTTTGGTTGAGGGCATGGGCGCGGGTGATGACGATGTCAATTTCGTGGGCACCATCATTGACCGATTGGTGGATTTCTTCGAGACGTTGTTTGAATGGGCTGAGTCCGGCGGGGAATCCGGTGCTGACGGCGGCGACGGGGATTCCGGAGCCTTGGAGATTGCGGAAGGCATCGGCAACGTAGGCGTGGTAGACGCATACGGCGCCGGTACGGACTTTTGTGAGTCCGAGTGCTTCGAGAGTTTCACGGCTGAGGGGGTTTTTGGCTTTGGCGCAGAGGCGGTGTACGTTGCTGGGGGTGTCGTCTCCGCTAAGGGTGGTGAGATCGATGCATTCGATTGCGCGGATAAGGAATGCGGCTTGGTGGTCTTTTTTGACGGTGCGGCGTTTGGTAAAGGTGTCGGCGCGGCGGTCGACGGCGGATCGGTTGATGGTGAGGGACTGCACCCAGTCGAGGTCGAGGGGGGTGCCGGGGTTACGGTCGGCGGGCACGGGCAGGTTTGTGGTTTGCTCGTTGGGAAGGGTGGCGTTGGTAGTTTGGGTTTTTGTTTGGGCCACTGGGAACTGAGATTATATCTTCAACCGGGCAATTCATTGAGAAAGTCAAGGATTTGGTCTTTGAGGGCAGGCCAGTCGGTGTACTCGTAGTCTTGCGAAGTGTCTATGTCTCCGCCTTCTTTTTTAACGATTGATTTCATGACCATGCGCTTGAGCCAGTCGTATTCAACGTATTTGAGCGCACCTGCGACGGCATAGGTTTTGAGTGGGAAGAAGCCAGTTTCATTGGCGAATTCTTGGATGCACTTGTTGGCTTCGGCGGTGTGGGATTCGTCGTGGGCGATGGCAGTGAGGCTGGCTGAGAGAAAGAGGGTGGGGATTTTGTTGAGAGTTTCGCCGTATTTTCTAGCGAAGTGGGTGAGGGAGGTTTGGTGTTTAGCTTGGTGGAGGGAACCGGCGAGGATCGCGGCTTGGAATTTTGTGATGTCGAAATCGTGGGGGAGATCGGCGGCGTCGTGGATTTCGGTTTGTTGATCGGTGTTGAGGATGGTTTCTTGGACGAAGTAGGCAATTTTTCGGGTGTGACCATCGGTGGTTGAATAAACGATGAGGACGGGTTTCATGGCTATAGGTTAGCCAGGAAGTGGGGTGAGGAAATACACTATTTACGTATAGATTTATGATTTGGTTAATTGGAGAAGAGGGTGGGCATGAGGGTGCGAAGGGCAGTGATGACAAACTGGATGGCGAGTGCGCAGAGGAGGAGTCCCATTAGGCGGGAGAGGATGGCGATGCCGGTGTTGCGGAGGACTTTGACGAGGGTCGTCGAACTGAGGAGCACCACGTAGCTGACGATGGCGCAGGCGATGCATGCGGCAAAGACGAGGCTATAGCCGATAAGGGGATTGATAAATTCTTTGGCGCGGTTGCCGAACAGGATGACGGTGGAGATCGATCCGGGGCCCACGAAGAGAGGCATTCCGATGGGGACGATGAGGTCTCGGAATCGGGCACGAGCTTCTTGGAAAGAAGAGAGGTCGGCTTCCTCGTGTTTGAATCGGTCAACGAACCGGGTTGTGCCTTGGATCATTGTGAGACCGGTACTGAAGAGGAGGATACCGCCGGCGATTTGGAATGCGGGGATGGAGATTCCAAAGAATTCGAGGATAGGGTTTCCGAGCAGAAGGCAGACGGAAAGGGCGATGACGACAAAGATGCTAATGACGGCAGCCATGGATCGGCGTACACCGGGTTTTGTGCCTTCGTTGATGGCGATGAAGATCGGGATGATGCTAAAGGGATTGAGCACCGCGAAAATTGCGGCGAACGCGGTGAGGGCAAATTGGATGTGGATGGGGTTCATGGCTTAGTATTTTTCGAGCATTTCAGTTGTGTAGTTTGGTTAGATTGGTTTTGGCCCGGCCATTCTCCGAAGGATGTCAAATTCGTCAATTTTTTTCTCAAATGTTGAACGTTATTCAATTGTGAGGGTTTGCGTGGATCACTTCATGTCACTGGGGGTCGTTGGGCGGGGCTCAGACCTATTGGTTGAAATAAGGCTAGATAGGATAGGATTTTAAGAGAAATTAACAAGCCGTTGAATTGATGGATGAACTAACAGAGTTTTGTATCGTCTTGCCAAGCATGATCAGTTCAGCAGTTTTTGGCTTGGTTTTGGGTTTGCAGTCCTCAGGAAGTTTTGCGAAAGCTTGGGAGTATGCGAAGGCGCGGGGGAGTGATGCGCTGGTTGTGATGGTGGATGGGAAGGTTGTTTATGAGGTGGGAGATGTAGATGATAAGAATCAGATATTGGCGAGTGGGACAAAGAGTTTTTGTGGGACGGCGATGGCTTGTGCGGTGCAGGATCAGGTGATTTCGGGTTGGGATGAGAAGCTTGAGGTGGCGATACCTGAGTGGAAGGAAGATGCGCGGGGGGATATTACATATGGTCAGCTATTGGGGCTGAATAGCGGTTTGGATACCAAGACTTCGGGGGGGAGTTTTACGGCGCCGCCGGAAGCGGAGATTTTGGCGGTGAAGAAAAAATTTGATGCGGGGAGGAGATTTGAATATGGGCCGATGCCGTTCAACGTGTTTTCTCTCGCATTGGAGCGAAAGCTGAAGGGCGAGAAGATTCAGGATTATCTGGAGAGACGCGTTTTGAAGCCACTTGGGATTGACGTGAGTTATGCGCGGATTAATGATGAGGGTCGGGTTCAGATTGCGGGTATGGGGCGGTGTTCGCCAAAGGATTGGGTGAAACTGGGTGAATTGTGGCGGAATAACGGGAAGTTGAATGGGAAGCTGCTCTGGGATGCGAAGACGTTTAGTGAAGTGAGCAAAAATCACGGGCCGGGTGCGCAATATGGTTTGAGCTTTTGGCTGAGTCCGGAAGGAAGTCCGAGAAATGGTGGGGGCGCTTCCGGCGAATTTGAGGGAATGTTCTTAGCGGCGGGGGCGGGGAAACAGCTGAACATTGTTATTCCGATGGAGAATGCGGTGGTTGTACGGACGGGCCGGAATCAGGGGGTTGCGGGTGAGTTTAGTGGGAATGAGTTGTTGCGGTTGATTTTTAAGGAGTGAGAGTTGCTAGGTTGCTTGAGGTTTGAACCTAGGATGAAGAAAAGTGAAGGAAAGTTGGTTGGGCGTGCCGAAAATGAATTTAAGGACAGCACTTTTACCAGTGTTTTCCGTGGAGTAAATGGAAAATGAATGTTTCAGCAAGTTGCAATTGCGCATCCACGCAACCGCCAAACTTCGCAGATATGAAGGCTCGTCTCAACAAACAAATTGAGAAATTGAAGTCTGAGGATCCTGCGAAAGCCAAAAAACTGGAAGAATTTGGGTCGAAAGTTGAGAAGTTAACGAAACAAGGCTCGAGTTTGAACGAGGCTTTGAAGAGTGTGGCGAAGGAAGTTGGGTTGCCGACTGACGACCGGTTTGCCCGCGCGCAATTTGAAAACCGATTTGGTGCTCGCCATGGTCGTGACAATGGTGCTCGTGACTCTGTCCAGGGTTCTAAGACTGATCCGATTGGTCTCGGGCGCCCGGTTACTAAGCGCTTGAATGACAATGATCCATCGCTGGCCAACGACTCGGTTCAGTCGCAAATGGGAATTCCGAACATTGGCATTTGGACTTCGGATCAAGGCACACAGGGCCTTCCCACGATTGGAATTTGGACGGTACCTAACGCTCAAGGATCCAAGGTTCAGAACACGCGAGATTCTGTTATCCCGAACGTTTATGGTTCGAAAAGTGGAGTGAATCAAAGTTCGTTGGGCAAAGCATTGCTTGAATTGATGGGCTAAATAATCGACCGGATAGCCGAACCCACTTGAGTTTTAATTTCAAATTCAAGTGGGTTTTTTATGTGTGGATACGCGCAGCGGTTGAGCGCAGGATTTTCAGGAGGGGTTGGGAATCGGGGTTTTGGTGTTGGTCGATTGTGAGTGCCATGAGGCGATCGAGTTCGTTCGAGACGTAGCTGTGAAGTATGGGATTGACAGGGCCGTTTTGGAACTCGTTTGAGGTGGTTTTGATTTTTAAGAGTTCTTGTATTGCGGAATTTATCTCGGGAGGAAGATTGGCGTTTTGGACGAGATCGTCGAATGGCATGGGGGGCCAGATTTTGTTGCGTTCGATGAACTGGCAAGCGAGTATGGGGCGGAGGCAGTAGAGGTATTTTTTGTAGTTGACGATTTCGCCAGTGAGGAATTTGTGATAGTTGGTTTTGGCCATGGATCGATAGTGATACATGCCAGCGGAGAGCGACTGATATTGGGGGATGAGGGTGTTCAACTCGGTGATGAACTGGTCGTTTTGAGTGTAAATGAGGGGGCTGGCGAGCCACTCGTAAAGGCTGGGGTTAGATTTTCGGAAGAGGAAGAGGGCTTTGGGGAGATCCCATCCTGCGAGGTCGATATTGTTGGGGAGAAACTTATCGATAGTGTCGCGTTGGGGTTCTATTTGGAGATAGTGGAGGGGTGGTCGGACATAGATAAAGCGGACATCCCAATCGCTATCGGGGCTTGCGAATCCCCATGCTCGTGAGCCGGATTCTGCGGCGAAGAGGATCGTGATTTGTTCTTCGCGTTCGATTGCCTTGAGATGGGCTTGGATTTCTTGAATCATTTATGAATTTGGATCGAACGGGAAGTAGCCGATGAATTGGAAATAGTCAGATTGGGATTTGTGGGTTTGGGCGGGGTCGTATTCGAAATTATGGATGATGAATAAACCGCTTGAATGGGTGATTTGGTTGGCGGTTGCAGCTTGGGCGGCGGCTTCGAAATAGGGAGAGCCGTAGCTATGGGGGCTAATGAGTTCCGTGATTGGGAGAGGGGAATCAAGGATTTGTAGTTCGGCGAAATCTTCGTCGTAGTTGCGGAATCCGAAATCGGCGGCGAATTGGTTGATCGGTTGGTCGACAAATTCTTCGCCGTATTGGCATTCGAAGTATGATTCTGGAATCTGGGTTACACCGGGTTTGAGAAGCCAGACCGAAACGTTGTTTTGATCTTCGTTGGCAAAGGAGATATTGTATTGTTCGGGCATTTTGTTATTTTACAGTGTGGGCTTGGATCTGGCGAGTGACGGATATAGGGTTGGTTATTTTTGAGGACTTGGCACCGGAATAAATGGATTGAGAAGTGGTGAATTTTTATGGTTGGGGAAATTATGTGCTGGCATTTTGGGAGGGCCTCAGATCTTCCCAAGTGAGGCCGTGGGCGGGGAGTCGGCGTTCGAAGTAGTCGTAGAATCCGCCGACGAATTGTGGGTAGTAGGCTGGTTCCTCTGGGAAGTCGATGCGATTGAGGTAGTCATTCCAGAGGGGGATGATATTTGGGCCGAATATTTTTTTGAGGGCGGGGAGTCGGCGATCGATGGCGGTGGCGGTGGCGCAGTCGATGAGGATGTAGATGTTTGAGTCAAGTTTGTGAGAGGGGCCCTTCTGAGCATAGACGTTGCCCACCCATTGCACTCTCTGCTCAGTCTCCCAGAACCAATCTCCGATAAAGTTAAGGCAAAAATCCGCGGTTTCGGGAAGTGCCGAAGCAATATTGTCGTATCTCAGCGAGTCTTTCAGGTCGGGGCGCAAAGTGGTGCAGAAAAGAACGTCATGAAAGACTAGATCAACGGGGATAACAATTTTCGGGTGGTTGAGACCTAGCACATTGTTTGTGTCGTTAACGAGAGTTTCTGCGTCGAGATCGTTCAGTGTGACTTTGGCAGTTTTACGATCGTATTGCAGAGATATGAATTGGGCGTCATGCATTCGGCCATTAAAAAATCGATGATTTTGAACAGCTGAAGGTATTGGTCGTCGAAAGTATTCGATAAGTTTATTAGTTCGAGCGTCATCCATTTTTTCGTGATCATCATGATCATAGTTCAGCATTGTTGCAAAAGGATCAATGTCGTTGATATGGGTGACATCTTTTAGCCAGGAACGGTAAGACACTATGGAGATTTAACCTGAATATCGTTTTTTTACATCGTCATCAAAATAGAAAACACTCTGATTGCTCCTTTATTCTGAGAACTGGTTTTCGCCTTTAAACATTCGCGGTAACTAACTTAACATTCTTAAGTCTTCCCAGGTGAGACCGTGGGCGGGGAGTCGGCGTTCGAAGTAGTCGTAGAATCCGCCGACGAATTGTGGGTAGTAGGCCGGACTTTCGGGAAAGTCAATGCGGTTGAGGTAGTCATTCCAGAGGGGGATGATATTTGGGCCGAATATTTTTTTGAGGGCGGGGAGTCGGCGGTCGATGACTGATACCTTCTTGCAATCGACGAGGATATAGATGTAACTGTCCAGCTTCTTCGTCGGTGATCGCCAAGCCATAATTTGCGCCACCCATTGCAGGTTTTGATTCTGATTGAAAAACCAATCTCTCTTAAATGTCATATGAAAATCAGCATCGGCTGGAAGTGCGGTCGCAATATTATCGTATCGAAGTGAAAGGCTCGGAGTTGAACGGAGGGTCGTGCAGTAGTTCACTTCGTGGAAAGTAAGGTCAATTAGAAAGGAACCCTTTGGCTGGGGGATATCGTGAACATCACTAATTTCAAAGGCAAGAATATCTGCGTCTATCGCATTTACAGAGACGACGACTTTATTCTGAGTGCGCTTAAAATCATAAAATTGTGAGTCGTGCAAGCGAGAGTTGAAAAAGCGATGATATTGTGGGTCGATTGGTAGTGGTCGTTTCCAGTACTCCAGAAGTTTTTCCCACCTTGCTTCATTCATTTTTTCGAAATCGTCGTTGAAGCCATCAAGCGAGGTGTGCCAGGGATCAATATCGTTGACGTGGGTGACATCTTTTAACCAAGAACGGTAGGACACGGAGATAATTTTAACCTGAATTGAGAGGGATCGTTTTTTTTTCAATCGCGGACAATCCTTCGGATTGCTTTACTTTTTGAGAACTGGGCCCCGGCGTATGCTCGGGGTGACTTGGGAGGTGGTTGGTTTTTAGACTGGTTACACCAGTGCCACCCAGGTTTTGTGGATGTTGGTGGGTGGATTCCGCCCTAAGGGCGGGTTAGCTGCGACGCTGGACGATGAAGGCGCGCCAGTCCCACTTGTCGGGGTCGTCGCAGGGCCTGAGTGGGGTTGGTGCATTGACTCTTTGGCGGAGGTCGTTCAGGAGGGTTAAGACTGGGTTGCTCTGGCTAAAATTTGGATCGTTGAATGGTTTTGTTCTGGAGCATTTGGCACAGACAGCGCGGAGGTGGAGGGGTCGGTTGCATCCGCTGCCGAAGTTTTCGATTGTGGTCATGGGGGCATTGCAGAATTCGCACTTGCCGCCGCATCTCTTGATGACTTGGCGTTTGCCGCTTTCGGTTATGCGGCTCTCTCGGATGGGGAGACCACCGCCGAGGAGCCACCAAAGGCGTTCGCCGAAGACGGTTTGTTTTTCAGGGTTGAGGATTGTTTGGGTGGCGATTGCCGCACGGAGTTGCCGGACGAAAGCAGCTTGGTTGCGGCAAGTTTCGGAGCAGTAGGGGCTGGTGGGTTTTGATACGGGTTGGTCGCAGTTGGGGCAGAGGTTGGGATCGTTTTTCGGTTTTGGTGCTTTTGGATTTGTGGGTTCGCAAAGGAGGTGGAGCACGCTGCGGGCTTGGTCTTCGATGCTGATTGTGTCATCGCAGGCGGGGGGAAGCAGAGCTTTCAACTGGATCATTGCACCTGATTCCTGTGCTGAGCGCAATCCGCCCAATGCCATTGTGTTTTCTCGGGGACTAAAAGAAATTAGTTGGCTGGCGGACTAGGGCTCGAACCTAGATTGACGGCATCAAAAACCGGTGTCCTACCATTGGACGATCCGCCAAAAAGCCAACTGGAACTATACCTGAGGGGGGGATGGATTGGCTTGGGTCTGGGTTGGATTTTTTTTCCTGGGGGGCGGAGCCCTGACTTTATGTTAGGGCGAGGGATTGGCCTCGGGCCCCGGGGAAAAGCTCATGATTGTTGACAATGTAACGATTTGAGATAGACTCGGATTCATGGCGAATTACGCAGAACGGCGGCGATTATTAGGGAGTGAATTGCGGAAAGCGGGGGTCAGTTGTTTGATCGCGACTTCGCCCATTACAATGGATTATTTTTCTGGATTTAACGAAGGAGGTGGTGAACGATTGATGGCATTGATATTGAATCAAGATGGCGAGATGCGGCTGTTCTGCCCCGCTTTGAGTGTGAATCAGGCGCGGCGGTGCGGGATTGAAGATGTGAAGGGATTTGTGGATGGGGAAGATCCGGGGCCTGAAGTAAAGACTTCCGGATTGAGCGGCAAGGTCGCAGTCGATGATGAAATGCTAGCGAGTATTTTGCTTCGGTTCCAGCAGTGGTTACCAACGGTTAGTTTTGTGGAAGGGAGCCGGATCGCGGGGCAAGTGATGCGAAAGAAGTCTGCGGATGAGCTTGAGCACTTGTTTCGGGCTGGAGCAATGGCCGATACGGCGATTGATAAGGTGCGAGGCACGATCAAGGCGGGCGAGACTGAGAATGCAGTGGGGGGCCGCTTGGAGGCAGAGATGAAGGCTCAGGGCGGTTTGCCCATGTTTGCGATTGTGGCGGCGGGAGCCAATGGAGCGGAGCCGCACCACCATACGGATGAAACACTTTTGAAATCGGGCGATGTTTTGATTATGGATTTTGGCTGTAAGACTGGCGGTTATTTGAGCGACATCACTCGAACGGTAGCAATTGGGGAACCTGACCCTGAGGCGGATAAGGTTTATCAAGTTGTTTATGATGCGCACATGGCGGCGCGAGCAGCGATTCGGCCAGGGGTAACGGCAGGGTCAATTGATGCGGCAGCGCGTGGTGTCATAGAAGCGGCAGGGTATGGCGAATATTTTGTGCACCGCACAGGGCATGGGTTAGGGATGCGGGTTCACGAGGAGCCTTATATCATGCCGAAGAGTGAAGAAATGATTATGGAAGGTGACGTTTTCAGTATTGAGCCGGGAATCTATCTACCGGGACGCTTTGGGGTGCGGATTGAGAATATCGTGACATGCACGGCGGATGGTCACGCGAGTTTCAATGTTGATCCGTCGCCGGTTAGATC